>CAVJQJ010000236.1:0-2452 GCA_963651715.1 Anaerovoracaceae bacterium | reverse complement strand
TGCCAGCCGCGCCAGTTTCTTTTGAAAGACCAGTGATTCCCATCACTGGTCTTTTTATTTCTTAGATATCAAGTTTACACATCAAGTCATTTTCATTTTCTCTTTCTTTTAACGGCAACCCGCAAGGGTTGCCGTTTTCTTTTTCCAGAGAAAGAAACCGATGAACCTGCCCCTCAAGACTACTTCGGCTTAGCCAGCACCTCACTCTTGCACTCGAACAGAATCTCCACCGTATTCCACACAGGACCACACGCCATCCCCCCTGCCGTTTCAGACAGAATGAAATTCGTGCCCGTCGCATAAGCCGACTTCATCACATCCGCCGGCGTTGCGCCGCCCTCCTTCCGGAACACCTCAGTCGGCACCAGATCCGGCCGCTTGCCAGCCACCATCTCCTCGCCCACACCACTCATGCCAATCTCTTCTCCATTCACACACGCAATCAACGCATGAGGACACAGATCCACCTTCGGCGTCTCAAAATCCAACAACCGCTGGCCACACGCAGGACAATGCCACTCCGTCGCATCATGCATCCCGAAGTCCAACGACACCGTCCGCTTCGCATCCCCATCACGGCGGTCATATGTCTTCATCGTCTTGCGGTCCTCAGCTGCCGCATCCGCATCCCCCGTCTTGCCCCCGAAAACATCCGCACGCCAGCCAGACTCGTACAACTTCGCATACTCCGCCGCCACACGCGCCTGGAGCGCATCCTCATTGCGGGAAACCACCTGCAGCGCATCACCATTCGCCAACCGGTCAAACTCCGACAGCAACGCACGCGTCTGAGCCAATGCCTCCGGCAACGCAGGCAATGAAGCAGGCGCATCCTCCACCCAGTCCATATGCAGACACCCTGCCAGCATCGACTGATTGTCCAGCTCCTGATCGAACAGACCCAGCACATCCATCAACTCCTCCTGCGTCAGCACCATCAGCGCCTTCTCCAGACGGTCGTTCCACCGTTCCAGAAAAGCCCCCACACTGCCCGCAGCATTCGCATCCCGCTGGATCTTCGCCCAGTTCCAATGCCACTGGTCCAACATCCCCGTGACCGATTCCATACACCCGGCATAACCATTGTCCAGCAGATAAGTATTGGTCTTTGCAGCGCTCATCGATGAATCCTTTCAAAAAAGAGATACCCGCAGTTTAACGGATAACCTTCGCAAAAAAATGGCAACTCAAAAGACTGCTATCTTATCAAAATAAAACTGAGATCATGCCATCACCATCTCAAACGGATGGATCGCATCCAACACAGGCTGAAGCCTCTCCTCTTCCATCTCCGTGTCATAACGGGTCTGCAGATTAATCCAGCTCTGCGCATCCGTACCGAAAAAACGCCCCAAACGCAAAGCCGTATCAACCGTGATACCACGCTTGCCCAACACAATCTCATTGATCCTCCGAGGCGGAACACCAATCGCCTTCGCCAACGCATACTGGCTGAGATTCAATGGCTTCAACCACTCCTCAAGCAGAATCTCACCTGGATGAACCCGTGAGACCTCTCTTGTCACCTTCTCAACTTTCATCAAAACAAACTCAATAATAAATACATTACCGCTCAGCACAGCGCGAGAATAAACGGCGAAAACATCAGGACATACAGCCCCAGCGACAGCCAGAAATAACGGAACTTACGGTCGACACGGACCGCGCGGAACAACAGATAGACCGGCGAGAAAAACACCCCCCAGTAGCGCCACTTCCCCACCTGGGTACCCGCCTCGCGGATACGGCGCACATCACAGCGCCAGAAAATCAGCCCGACCATATAAGTCACGGCAAACACTGCGGGATTATAGAAAAAGAAAAACTGCCTCAAACTCGGTCTGGAAAAAATCAGTGCCGCCAAAGCCGGAAACGCCAGCACCCACACCGCCTGCAGCCATGCCCAGACACCCGTCAGCGGACGCCCACGACGCAGACCTGATGTCGTCCGGCTGGCACCACGCTCCCTGCGGAACATCTTCACCACAAACACCGCGACACCGAAAACCACCAGCACCGCAAGGACCACCGCCAGCCAATAAATCCCGTAAGCCGCCATGACCACATACCCCCACAGCTTCTGCTTTTCAGGGTTCGTCGTATGGGCAGCCCATGATATCGCCGGTGCACCCAGACCGATGCACAGCGCAACCAGCAGTTTCAGAAGACGGTCTCTCATAAGGCAAAGATGGTTAAGGAATCCGACAAAAACCTGCATCACAGCTTACCCAGGCATACCGCCAGCCTGTCATCTCAGTATAAACGAAATGGACAGACCATTTGGGATTTTTGACTGACAGAAAAACAACAGAAAACAGGAAAAAGTGGATGATAACAGACATCCATCAATAGGATTCCCTGCTATGAAAATTGCACTTGTTTTGGGATGTTATGGAGGCACAGGTCAAGCGCAGAAAAACTTCATCGATGCACAAATCGATACATACATGAT
>CAVJQJ010000235.1:0-4100 GCA_963651715.1 Anaerovoracaceae bacterium | reverse complement strand
CTGCATAGGCTTTAAGCCGGTTATTGGGATTCGCGGCAACAGGATAGCGGACTTTGGAGAGCAATGGAATATCACGGTCGGAATCGCTATAGAAATAACTATGCTCAAAACTGTCAAAAGACAGATTCAAGGAGGCGAGCCAGTTCTGTGTGTGTTCGATTTTACCCTCACCTGAGGTCGGTGTGCCAATCAGATTGCCGGTAATCCTGCCGTCAGGGGCTTCTTCAGGGATGGCGGCAATCAGATGTTCCACGCCAAAAGCCTTGGCGATCGGTTCCGTTACAAAGCGGTTTGTCGCGGTCACGATGGCGGTCAGATGGCCTTTATCCAGATGGCTGTTCACCAGATTTCTGGCTGACTGATGGATATTCGGCAGGATGACTTCTTCCATATACTGCTGGCGCCAGCTGTCCAGCTGTCTGCGGGGAATGCCTTTCAGGGCTCCCAGTGCGAATGCCAGATATTCAGCGGGATCGAGTGTGCCCGCAATGTACTGGTCAAAGAACTTCTGATTCCGTTTTTCGTAAGCTTCCCTGTCAACCGCTCCGATACGGACAATGAACTGTCCCCACTCGTAGTCGGAATCAATCGGAAGCAGGGTGTTGTCCAGATCGAACAAAGCCAAGGTATCAGTCATTTTTCAGTTCCAGTTTCTGGTCGAGCAGTTCATACAGAAGCGGCAGGGTCACCGTGCGCTTGGTCTGCAGGGAATATTGGTCAAGATCATCAAGGATCTTTGTCAGGGAATGCATATCCCGTCTGTAATGGGTCAGCAGCCATGGCAGCACCCCGGTTGACAGGCTCAGGCCACGCTGTTTTGCCTGATCTGCAAGTGCCATCATCTTTTCCTCGTCAGAGAGTCCATGGATCTGATAGACGAGTCCCCAGCAGAGGCGGCTCCGGAGGTCATTACGCAGTTGCAATGACAGAGGTGCGTAGGCACCAGCCGTGACCAGATAGGCAGTGCCGCTTTCCTTGACCTGGTTGAACAGACTGAAAGCCGCAATCTGCCTGCGTGGTGGCAGGCGGTCGCAGTCATCAATCAGATACAGCGAGACATCCGGTGAATAAGTGAAATCCGCCAAAGGTGAATGTGAGGCGATATAACGGGCTGGCAGGCATTGCGCCAGCGACTGCAGCAGGTGTGTCTTGCCGGCTCCCGATTCACCCCAAAGGTAGACAAAGCGGTCAGAGGAAGTCCGGTCAGCCATCGCATTCAGCAGTTGGAAGACTTCCGCATTTCGTCCAACCACAAAATCCTGGAGGGACGGCAAATGTGGCGTGCCAAGGTCAAGCAGCATCTGTTGCATCATCTGTTCTCAGTCCTTGTAGAAATGGCTGTCCAGATAAGATTTCCGTAAATGGCGGACGGCAACAGCGATGATCGCTGAAGAAGGCAGTGCGATGAGGATACCGACAAAACCGAACAGCTGGCCAAAGGCAAGCAGGGCAAAAATCACAACCAGTGGATGGATCTGGATTCTGTTGCCGACCAGTTTCGGTGTCATGATGAGACCATCGAAAGTGTAGCCGAAACCATAAATCACAAACAGGACAATCCAATGCGATATCTCATTGAACTGCAGCAGCGTTGCGGCTGCGGCAAGGGCAAAGCCGATACAGATACCGACATAAGGCACAAATGCCACCAGTCCGGTGATGATCCCGATTGGCAGACCGACGGTATATCCTGCCAGCGACAGCGTCACTGAATAATAGACTGCCAGAATAATCATGACGGAAACCTGTCCGCGGAGATACTGTGACAGCATGGTGCTGACTTCCGCGAAAAAGCCGGTGACTGTTGGCAGCCAGCGGCGGGGAACAAGCTCCCTTGCCCGTTCAGTGATGATATGCCAGTCCATCAGCAGATAGATCAGCACCACTGGAATCAGGATGATGTTCCAGGCGATGGTCAGGAGGCTTGTCCAACCCAGTTTCGCGCGTTGGAGCAGCTGATGCCAGCCTTCATCGGATTTCGGCATCAGCTGTTCAGATAGCATTTTCAGGACGCCCGGGGTATCCGGTGGCAGCTCAATGCCATATTCGCGGAGGAATGGGACAAGATCTGCATGCAGTTTCTGTAGGAAGACCGGCAACTGATCCCGGACGAGTGGCCATTGGGACATGACCATTGGGACAATAACCAGAATGATGCCGGTAATGATGGCGACCAGCAGCAGGAGTACAATCAGTACTGCGATAATACGCGGGATACGTGTACTGCCGATATGGAGTGCGCTGATGCGCTCCACAATAGGATCCAGCGCATACGCCAGCACGCCTCCTGCAATGAATGGGGTCAGGATTGGTCCCAGCAGCCAGGGCAGCAGGATAAACGCTATGCCAACGCCACACCAGAGTGCAGCCTGACGTTGATAAGGAGTTAAAAAAGGCATTCAGTCGTACTTGCGCAAGCAGTTTGTTAAAATATCGATTATTGTTATTTTACGCCTAGCGGTGCATATATATGAGTTCTTCAACCAAACAGTCACTTTCCTACCGCGATGCCGGTGTCGATATCGATGCAGGCGATGCGCTGGTCAACGCGATTAAACCATTTGCCAAACGCACCATGCGTGAAGGTGTGTTAGGCGGTATCGGTGGTTTTGGCGCACTTTTCGAAATCGGCAAGAAATATAAGGAACCGGTCCTTGTTTCTGGCACAGATGGTGTCGGTACCAAACTCAAGCTGGCGTTCCAGCTTAACCGCCATGATACGGTCGGTATCGACCTTGTGGCAATGAGTGTGAACGATATTCTCGTCCAAGGCGCGGAACCGTTGTTTTTTCTTGATTATTTCTCCTGTGGCAAGCTGGATGTGGATACTGCGTCACGCGTTGTCAAAGGGATTGCAGCAGGTTGTGAACAGGCTGGCTGTGCCCTGATTGGTGGTGAAACCGCCGAAATGCCAGGCATGTATCCAGACGGTGAATATGACCTGGCAGGTTTTGCCGTCGGCGCGGCGGAAAAATCGGCGCTCATTGATGGTTCCAAGATCAAGGCGGGTGATGTTGTGCTGGGACTGGCATCCTCAGGAATCCACTCCAACGGTTTCTCGCTGGTCCGCCGTATCATCGATACCGCATCTCCAGACCTGAATGCGGACTTTGATGGCAGAACGCTGGCTGATGCGTTGATGGCACCTACCCGCATCTATGTCAAACCACTGCTGAAACTGCTGGCATCCATGGAAGTCAAAGGGATGGCGCATATCACGGGCGGTGGCCTGGTTGAGAATGTTCCCCGTGTCCTGCCTGACAATGTGACCGCAGAGCTGGATAAGACCGCATGGACCATGCCTCCGCTCTTCACCTGGTTGCAGAAAAACGGCAATGTCGCAGAAGACGAAATGCATCGGGTCTTCAACTGTGGGATCGGTATGGCTGTGATTGTTGCCTGCGAAAACGCAGAAAAAGCACAGTCTATCCTGAAAGATGCTGGGGAAACCGTCTGGCAGATTGGTGCTATCCGTAACCGTGTCGGCAATGAGGCTCAGACAATCGTTAAATAATTGAAGCGTTCCTTCAATAAAAAATGGCGTTCAGTGATGAACGCCATTTTTTTGTGGCTGTAGATGGCTGTCTGTGGCGGTGATGGAAAACGCTTGATTGATGGGCTGTGTAAAAAGTGGATTGCTCCTGCTGGTATTTTCAGATTTTCTTGAAGTATCAGGCCTGTTATGGTTCAAGGGATATGAGAACCACTGTGGATGTGATTGCCGTTGATGCCCAAAATTTTTATTGAAAATCAGTATACATCGTTTCTTGTTGATACTGATAGTTATAACGATAATGGGGTAGTTTGTCGGCAATATGTTTTTCTGCATAAAAAGTACAATAAAAAAGCATTGCATATTCTGAAATCAAGGGTTTTCTCGTCTAGGAATATGAAAATATTGGAGTGTTTTCCTAATCAATACTGAGTGATTTTTCATTCCGAAAAATAATAATAAATTCTCGGGATATGAGAATTCATTGTTTGGGTGGCATGAAGCTGTTGCAATAAGATGTGCTCTCTTGTGGAATCTGTATGGGGACTTTGTCCGTATAGGTTCCACTGACTGGGGAGCTCGCAGATACCAGTAGAAATTGGCATCA
>CAVJQJ010000234.1:0-7179 GCA_963651715.1 Anaerovoracaceae bacterium | reverse complement strand
GATAGATGGAGATGTCGTCGCAGAAACCAATATCAATCGTCAGATACAGGCACTGGCTCCCAATATCGGGCGTCCCAAGGTTGAAGTATTGGCAGAGAGAATTCGTCAGATTAACCCCTTCTGTCAGGTTGAACCATTACAGGTGTTTGTCAATGCCGGGAATATGGCTGAGATTATCGGCTCAAGAAAGCCGGATTTTGTGATTGATGCGATTGATAAGGTAGCGAATAAGACTGAGCTGATTGTCTATTGCAAGAATAACAATATTCCTCTGCTGGCCTCAGGCGGAGCGGGAGGAAAGACTGATCCGACCCAGATTGAAATCTGTGATTTGACAAGAACCCAGCAGGAGCCATTGTTGGCGAAGGTTCGGAGACGTCTGAGATCTGAGTATGGATTTTCCCGTAGCCTGAAGACAAAGTATTGGATTGATGCGGTTTATTCAAAAGAACCAATCCGTTATCCAGAAAAAGCAGAAGATGTGAAAATCGAAGTTATTCCTGGACTGAATCCTGCTGGTTTTGGAACAACAATGGCGGTTACAGCCAGTTTTGGGCTGGCGGCGGCATCCTATGTTTTAAAGAAACTGGCAAAGATGGAACGTTGATGCCCATATGCTTGGGGTATGCCTTACGGATAAGTCTTCATTTCACTGAAGGAACGGCTTTTTTCTCAGCCAGAATCTGATAGAAGGCGGGTTTCCCGACTTCTCTGCTGGTAATGGATTCCATCAAGGCAAGACGTGAAACGCGCCATGTAAATGGAGAAAATTCAGGGGGGCGGCCCCTTGAAATGTCTTGCAAGTGTGATATGGGGACGGAATGGGCGCTTTTTCTCAGAGACATATCTAGGAACCATATGATCCCAGACAGTTTCATGGAGGGCGGTTAATTGATTGGGAATGACCGTTGCGCCAGCCCATCCGATTGTCAAACTTGAAAAGAAGCCTGTCTGGTCGATTGTCAGATTGAAGGCTTGGAATGGCAATGTTTCAACAAAACTTTTCAGGCTTGGCAGATGGCTTTCTGATTGGTTCCCCAGAAACATCAGCGTCAGATGGAAATTCTCGACAGGGACACGTTTCCCGCTGAAATGCTTCTGGATGGATGCCAGTTTGTCCGAGGTCTGTCTGTCGGGGAGCAATGCAAGAAACAGTCTACGGGTATACGTGAAGGACGATTCTTGCGGAGTTCCTTGCATGATTGATGATTGTGGGTAAGTATCCGTCAATAACAGAAATCAAGATAGGTTATTTCTGTTCTTTACCGGAATAATACAGTCTGAAACGTTCCTCACGGTCGCTAGGACGGTGTCCTTCCCAGATAAGATGCTTACCATCATATTCAACAGGAGTTTTAGGACGGTGACGTTTTGGAACCCGGTCCTTGATCAGCAGATAAGAGCAATTCTCTCCGCCAAATTTTTCGAAGCGTACATTGCCGAAATAGGCGAAAGATGCGCGTTGGGCTGGTGTTGCGTCTGTTGAGATGCAGCTCATCTTCTCGGGCATTTTTTGGGACATTTCGGTGGCGATACCTGCATAGCTCTTGCTGTAATTGATCCAAGGCATCCATAAGGTCGCAAACAGGGTCCAGCAGAGGATGACGCCACCTGAGGACAGGACGACAGCGCGCCACAATACAGAAGGCTGTTTGGACAGTCGCCAGTAAACAAGAAGTCCCCATCCGACCGTTGCGCATAAAGCGATGGCGGTTGCAATAAGACTGATTTCCGGTACAAAGCCAGGGGCGAGTTTGACGGCATTCTTTGCGATTCCTGCTGGCCAGCCGGTATGTCGGGCAAGCCATGCAATCCAGATAAACAGTGCAATCAGTGTCAGCACCATGACAGAGAACCAGTCAATCGCATTGATTGCGCCACGTTTCATGGTTGGCAGTCCCAATGCTGCGAGGACACTGAGTGGTGGAATGAATACCAACAGACCGGCATCCTTGAGAGGGCTGCAGAAAGCGAGAATCACAAAGGCGACCAGGAAAAGGAGAGGCATGATGACATGCGCCGCTGTTTTCCATTGTCTACGCCATGCATAGATTGCCCAGCAGGCAAAAGGCCAGGATGGCCAGAAGAACCAGATGCCTTTTTTGAAGAAAAGGGAAATGGATTCCAATGAAGGGAAAGCCAACTGGTCAGCATTCCAGTCCAGCCATGCTTCAAACGGAGATCCGCCATATGGTTTCGCAGCAGTCAGGATTCCCCACCAGACGGCGACAATAACGACAGAAATAATGATGGAAATAACCAGATTCCTGAAATGGCGGCGACGAGACCGTTTGATAAAGAAAACGCCCGAAATAAGGCAGATATAGAGTCCAATAGGGACAATGAAACCGTTTGTCAGGATTAATAGGCCAAATGCCAGCCCCAGCATGCCGGTATTTCGGATAGATGGCAGGTTGATGTACTGGGTGCATCGGTACATGACATAGGCAATCAATGCAACAAGAAGTGCCTCCACACTGGTTTCATGGCTATAGGTCAATAAACCGAGAGAGCCAAGATAAATCAGTAAGGCACTGTCTGCCAGCATCTTGCCGTATGCTGTAGAGTCAGGTTGTCCGCCGAACGCAAGATGCATTGGCTGGGCATCATTCCGCTGTCCCAGCAGATAGCCGGTTCGCCAGATGGAGAGTGCCCCGAGTGCAAAGAAGAGGATAGTGCCGATTCTGGCAGCCATTGGAGCACCAAGGAGCCAGTCGAATAATTTGATGCAGATGGCGCCGATCCAGAAGGTCAGTGGCCCTGATTCCGCAGATGGTAGACCGACCACGTTTGGCCATAGCCAGTCGCTGATACCTCCTTCTGCCATTGTCCACATGACGCCGAAATCAGCTGCATCGGTGTTTTTCCAGGGATCTCGACCAATCAGCCCTGGCAGGACATAGAGCAGGCAGAGTAACAGGACACCCCAACGCGGCAAGGATATTGCTGCGGTAGCAGACAACCGTACCGGTTTCTTGGAAGGAATGAGACTGTTCGGTAAATCTGCCATCAGAGAAGTTCGTCTGTCGAGAAAGAATTGAACTTGAAAAAATTATGCTAGAAAAAAAAGCAGCCGAAGCTGCTTTTTGCATAAAAGGAAAAATCAGCTGCCAGAAATCTTGGAACCGACTTTGCCGAATTTCTGACGGAATTTTTCAACACGGCCTGCGGTATCAACAATCTTGTATTTACCAGTATAGAATGGATGGGATTCAGCTGAAACTTCAACTTTTACCAGAGGGTATTCTTTGCCTTCAAACTCAATGGTTTCACGGGTAGAAATGGTTGAACGGGTGATGAATTTGAAATCGCAAGAAACGTCGTGGAAAACGACTTCGCGGTAGTCTGGATGGATGCCTTCTTTCATTATTGCCTCTAATCTTTTTGGTAGCCAGTCAGCACTTCAGCGGTTATTCCTGCTTCTCAACCTGATTGCCGGCCACTTGCCTGGTTAAGTCAAATTTTTAGATAAAAAAGTTTATAAATCAGCTAAAACTTTTAAACGGCCAATTTTGCTCTGTTTTTATTTTTTTGTCAATAATGATTGCTGATGCATGATTATTTGTAAAAGTCCATTCTGCCGGCTTCTTTAATCTGGCTTCTCAGGCGGCTTCTTTCGCGATGTGACATCTTTTTGGCGGGGATGCCAGAGTTCCTGTTATTGCCGATGCTTGTTTTCATCATGGATGTATCACGCTGGTTATGATGGAAACTTCTGCTGTCCGTTGGCGCATTGGTTTGATGGTTCCGATATGGTTCATGAATCGGAGACCGTGCAAATGAAGTTTCAGCAATCAGCATTGAAGATGCAAAAAGCAGTTTTAGAAAGAATCTCATATTTTCGCTGGGAAATTAAAAAACAATGTTGCGGAAATGCAGGTACTCCTGATTCTGCCATGCTCAATATAGCGGGAATGGATGAAAAAAGCCGTAAAAGTTTGTAACTTTGTGTAATCTTACTTAGATGCATTGGACGTGCATAGTCTAATTTTCCTGAATTGGCTTTCTTTTCTTATGTTTTCTTATAAGGTGAAAAAATGAGCACCGATGACGTACAGGCAAAAAATGAGCGCCAGCAGAAGATTCTGGTTGTAGATGATGATACCCGTCTGAGGGATCTGTTGCGTCGCTATCTGTCAGACAATGGTTACGCTGTAACCGTGGCAGAAGATGCCCGGGCAATGAACCGCTATTGGATGAGAGAACGGTATGACATGCTCATTCTGGATCTCATGATGCCTGGGGAGGATGGTCTCTCAGTCTGCCGTAGACTGCGTGGCGGCGGTGATCAGACGCCAATCATTATGTTGACAGCCAAGGGCGAGGATACCGACAAGATTGTTGGACTGGAAATGGGGGCCGATGATTATCTGCCGAAACCATTCAATCCACGTGAGTTGTTGGCGCGTATCGGCGCGGTACTCCGTAGAAAGCATCCAGACGAAACGCCTGGGGCACCATCTGAAGAAAGACGCCTGTTCAAATTTGGTGAATTTGAACTTGATCTGGGCAATCGGACACTGAAGAAAAATGGTGAGAAGGTTTCATTGACAACCGGTGAATTTGCGGTCTTGAAGGCTTTTGCCCGGAATGCCCGGCAGTCACTGTCCAGGGATAAATTGATGTCTTTGGCCAAAGGCAGGGAATATGAGGTGTTTGATCGTAGTCTGGATGTTCAGGTTTCCAGACTGCGTAAGCTGATTGAACCGGATCCATCGCATCCTCAGTATATCCAGACAGTCTGGGGCGTAGGGTACGTCTTTATTCCAGACAGCTCATCCAACTGAAAGGGTAATTGTCGGTCATGAGCGAACGGGATTCCAGCGCACAGCCGTTACAGATAGATTTGGTTCCCTGGTGGAAAAGTAGCCTTTTCTGGCACACATTTGTCTTGGTTGGCGTTCTGCTTGCCATCAGCATGGTTTTCTGGATGGCAAGTTTCCAATGGCTGGAACGGGATAATCGGGCACAGACGGCGTCTGACCAGATTGCGTCGCTGGTCACGATTACCCGTTCGGCGCTGATTCATTCTGAACCGAATTCCCGTCGGGAATTGATTTACGAACTGGTCAGCAAAGAAGGGATTCGTATTTACCCTAAAGAGCCATCGGACCAGATAGAACCGCTGGAAAATGCTGACGGCATGGTCCAGAGCATTGCACCATATCTTCAGGCCAAGTTGGGTAAGGGAACGGTTATTTCTCCAAGGGTCAATAATCGTCCAGGTTTTTGGATCAGTTTCAGGCTTGAAGAGGATGTGCCTGATGATGTCTATTGGCTGCGTTTGGATAACGGGCGGATTGCGGCGCTTTCAGCGTTGAGATGGCTGGGGTGGGGTGGCGTTGCCCTTGTGCTTTCATTGGTGGGAGCTGTTTTCATTTCAAAATTCCTGAATCAGCCACTGGCAAGACTGTCACAGGCAGCCCGTTTGATGGCAATGGGAAAATCTCCCGATCCCCTGCCTGAAAATGGCATTACAGAAATCAGGGAGGTCAACCAGAGTTTCAATCAGATGGTTCAGGATCTTGCGCGGGTTGAGTCAGATAGGGCGGAAATCCTTGCTGGTATTTCCCATGATCTCAGGACGCCGTTGTCCAGAATGATGCTTGAAATAGAAATGCTGGATATTCCTGAAGAAAGTCGTTTGGGCATGCACTCGGATCTGACGCAGATGAATGCCATTGTCGGGCAGTTCATGGATTATGCGAAGCTGGAGGCAAAAGTTGCTGAGGTTTCAAGAATGGATTTGAGTGCTCTGCTTGAAGACATCGTTGAAATATCCCGGGGCCGTCCTGGAATCACTATCACGGCACAGATTGAGGAGGGGGTGCAGATTGCCGCAAAAGATGTTGAGTTGCGCAGGATGATTAATAACATCCTCAGCAATGCCATTCGTTATGGAAAGACGCCGGGAAAAGAACTGGCAGAGGTGGATATGACCTGTGTCAGGTCGGGCAATGAGGTATTGATTGAGATTGCGGACCATGGTCTTGGCGTGCCGGAAGACAGTTTTGCCAGAATGCTTCGTCCGTTTACCCGCATGGATAATGCGAGAGGACAGGCGAATGGTTCCGGACTGGGGCTTGCCATTGTTGCAAGAATTGCAAAAAGCTATCAGGGGCGCCTGCATCTTAAGACCCGAGACGGTGGCGGTCTTGTCGTCCAGATGGCATTTCCATTGTTCAAGGATGGCGGCGCCGTCTGATAATCCCATAGAAGCCTCTTCTCCTGCTGTTTCTCTGCTATAGAGGGCAAGGTATAATAGTAAGTTAAGGGGCAATCCCTAATTTCTTTCTTATCTTTCATTCAGATCTACTATGCTTATACTGTCGGGTTCTAATGTACTTTCAGCTTTTCGTGCGCAGCGTATTCTGTCGGCTCTTCAGGAAATCGATCCTGCTGTCACAGCGATTACAGGGCGTTTTCTTCACATCATCGATGGTGGGGAAAATCTCACTGATCAGGAACTTGAACGGCTGAAGGTTCTGCTGACTTATGGAGAGCCTTATACACAGGAGGAAATCGGTGAGGAATTCATCGTGGTTCCCCGTGCAGGAACGATTTCTCCTTGGTCTTCCAAGGCGACAGATATTCTCCATAGCTGTTCCCTTGATGATGTCAAACGTGTGGAAAGAGGTATTTCGTACAGAATCCAGCGCGATGCGGCACAGCCTAAGCCTGATGTTGCAGTTCAGATGGCAATTGTCGGAAAACTGCATGACCGGATGACCGAAATGGTGCTGACCAATCGAAATGATGCGTCAGTATTGTTCCGTGAGCTGGATGCAAAACCACTTGAATCTGTTGATATCCAGCATGGTGGCAAAGAGGTGCTTGTCAAGGCGAATTCAGACCTTGGACTGGCACTCTCAGATGATGAGATTGATTACCTCTACGATGCTTTCCTGAAGGCGGAACGCAGTCCGACAGATGTTGAACTGATGATGTTCGCTCAGGCAAACAGTGAGCATTGTCGTCATAAGATTTTCAATGCGGATTGGACGATTGATGGAAAACAGCAGGACCGTTCCCTGTTCTCCATGATCCGTAACACACACGAAAAGCATCCAGAAAATACCATTGTTGCCTACAAAGACAATTCCTCGATTATTCAGGGTGAGAAAGTCATGCGTTTTTACCCTGAACATGAGTCAGGAAACAGTGTGTACAAACCTAATG
>CAVJQJ010000233.1:0-12218 GCA_963651715.1 Anaerovoracaceae bacterium | reverse complement strand
ATGTATGAGGGTTATCCTGAATCATTTTCAGCCACGCTTGGACCTTTTGCTGATCAACAGTATGTCCATCGCCTTCATGGTATTTTTCAGGCATCGCAATCTCTCCTTTTATCGCTCATTGCTTTGCCTGATTATGGGATGAATCAACCCTTGTTTTGGAAATGACAAACTTGTCGGAAACAATCAGCAGTCATGACATAATAGATTCCGATGGTTATCTTTTGACGCGAAGACCGCATACCTCATGAAACCCCACGAATATCCAAAACGAATCCTGCTCTGTGCGACTGGCGAATACCCTCAGGTCATCACAGAAACCCTATATGCCCTGATTACTGAACGGCACTTTATTCCGACCGAAATACATACGTTGGGCACCTCACAATCGAGGGCAGGTGTCTTGAGTCTGTTCGCCGATGACAGTCCGTATCACGACCTCTGCAGGGAATTTAGATTGGAAGGGAAAATCCGTTTTGATGAATCCTGCATGCACATCATCTCCGCACCAAATGGATCGGAGCTTGAGGATATCTTTCTGCCAGATGAAATTGCCATCGCCGCTGATGCCGCCATCGATATCGTCCGTTCACTTTGCCAATCTGAAGACAGCAGTCTTCATGTCTCGATGACCGGTGGACGGAAGACGCTTTCATTTGTCGTTGGGCATGCACTGTCACTTTTTGCGAGACCACAGGATGTGCTCTCGCATGTACTGGTTCCCGGCGGGTATGAATATACCGATGATTTCTACTATCCAAGCCAGCGGAAGCAGGAACTGAAGATATGGAATTATTCAATCCGCGAAAACGTCACCGCACCGGCGAAGGATGCCCAGATTATGCTGGCGGATATTCCGATTGTGCGCTTGAGGAAAAACCTGCCTAAAAACTTCCTGACTTCGGGCAATTATTCGGATACGGTCAAAGCCGTGCAGTACAGTCTGAACAATCCTGGCACCATGCGGTTTGACCTGAAGAACCGATATGTCATTTGCGATGGTCAGGAAATCAAACTGCAGCCTGGGCAACTGATGATGCTGTTATGGCTGGCAAAACGAAAAGTTCAGGGCTTTCCCGGCATTGCACCTGCCCTTGATGATTCTCTATGCGAAGACTATCTCGACTTTGCTGAAAACATCTATCCCCGTATTCCCAGAGCCCAGAATCCAAGGGATTCCATCGAAACACAGAAAGAATTCATCAACAAGTTCAACGAGCTCAGAGCCCGCATCAATGGCGCTATCAAGGCCGCCCTGCCACAGGAAGAACTGCATGAACGCTTCCTGATCCACTCCACAGGCAAAAAAGGGGCACTAGTCTATGAACTAGCCACCCCTGCTGAGAATATTGATATTTCATTGGTACCGAGAAGAAGGCATTAAAACTTTTCGTCAGTTCCTATTCAGCTCTAGCCTTGTTTTAAGAACCTGCTTCCACCAATCTTCGCGTTCAAGAATCCTATCTCGACTGATTCCCGAGCCAAAAGTTTCAAGAACAGCATATTCAAAATTATCTATGCCGTGTTTTGGATTCTCTTTCAGTAATTTCACCAGTTCAACATTTCCGCCTGAACCTTGTGAATTCGCATACGACAGCCACCGCTGCCAAAGCCCCTCTTCACCAGAAGCAGACCCACGTATTTATTCTTTGTGTTCTTATCTATGATGAGATAAATGCCTTTCTGATTTGCAAGTGGGGTAATCCAGTCCAACCGATTATATTTCTCAAATTGGATTATTTCCTTCAAAGTCACATGAACCTCTGTGACCCCAGGAAATTTTCTACCTGAATATCTTTGGGGCAGTATTTCCTGCACCTCCATTTTTTGAACAACTGATTTGATATTCCGGATATAAACCTGTCCAAGTAGTGGGCACTTCACAACCACACGCCCATAGTATTTCTTATAGTCAGGGACTTCTTCATTGATGTAAGAAGGACTATTTACCTCACGTGTATCTCCTGTTATTTTTCTTATTGAAGTTAGTAAATACAATCCATATGAAATTTTCATCAATACCACTACAGTATCGCCTATTTGAAAATCATCATATTTCCCCCGACGAAAGGCCGTCCAATAAAAATTGGCACCCTCTGGATCGTCGATGCTTTCAGGGCATCTTTATGCACACCATTACCGGTTAGATAGGCATATCCGACTTTAAACCTAGCCTTCATATTACCACACTCAGCAACCTGACGATATAAATCGAATGCCCTTTCATAAGACTGCTCAACGCCTCGGCCTTGTTCATACATCAATGCAAGATTAAAAAGAGCTCGGGCATATCCACCTGCCTTCAAATACCATTTGACTGCATCAGCATCACTCTGCGGGACACCATCTCCGTGCTCATACATCACTCCAAGACTGTAATAGGCACAGTAATATCCAGACTTCAGAAACCATGCTTGAGCCTTCTGTGCATCTCTAGGAACTCCGTCACCAGCTAGATAGACCTTCCCGATTTTATATTGGGCAAGGTCATCCCCCTGCTTTGCCAATTCCAACAATGCTTCAAAATTTCCAGTCATTTCTTTGCTCATTTCATCAATCAAGCTGACGCTACGACTTCAACAATATGCACAGCCTACTGAGGCCTACGCCATATTTTGGAAATGACAAACTTGTCAGAACCGATGGCTATTACCACCATACCAACAAAAAAGCAGGACTCCTTTCAGAAATCCTGCTTCTTAGGCAATTGACTGATTGAGAATCAGAGATACGTTTCGTTTTCCTTGCGGTCACCAAAGCGGGCGGAGAATTTGCCTTTGAATTTTTCGTAATCTGCGTCGCGGTACTGCCTGCTTTCGATTGGGCAGATGGCGATGCAGGCACCGCAGGAGATGCAGAGATCGGCATTGGTTTCTGCAGTGGTGTCGGTGACAGTGATTGCCTTGGATGGGCAGATTTTTTCGCAGATACCACAGCAGTCGCAGTCTTCCCCGGTGGATGGTTTCATTGGGACGCCTTTGAGCGGCATCAATGGATTGTTACCTTTGACTTCTGGGGCAACATAGCCATCGGTGGAAGTCATACCAGCCAGTTTGGCAACGCACTGTTCGGTAAACTTGGCGACCTGTGCAAGATCATCGGCATCTGGGCGTTCAGCTGCGACATTCCAGAAGATGGAATGGCGGGCAAGGAAGGCACCACAGCCCAATACGAAGAAACCCTGATCCTGCATCATGAGTTTCATTTCAAGCAGGGCATCGTCATAAGCACGGTTACCGTAAACCGCAATGACGATGGCAGGGGTATTGTTGCCTTTCATCTTTCTCAGACTTTCAGCTGCCAGTGCTGGGATACGGCCATTATAGACCGGCATGGCAACAACCAGCAGATTGTCTGAAGCAAGGGAGACATCCTGTTCAACAGGTTTACGCAACAGGTTGTAATCAACTTTAGGAACGGACAGGGCTTTCTTGGCTGCCCGAACGATTTTACGGGTGGTGCCTGTCGCACTGAAATAGATGAAACTGGCTTTGCTGAACTGCATAGATGTCTCCTTGTTATGAGTGTTATGCGGTTCAGTATAGACCGAGATGCGGGCTGCCTTAGCTGTTTTGGTGGTTCTGTCGTGAAAATACCACCCAATTTATAGGGAATTGAAAATCATTCTCAACTAAATGAAAAATCAATCACTTATCGAGGGTTCTTAATCCTCTGCATCCTTGAGTTCAAGGGCAAGGCTATAAAGCTGGTTTTTCTTTTTACCGAGGATTTTGGCAGCGGTTGCAGCGGCAGAGCTGACCGGCATGGCGTCAATCAGGATGGAGAGGATGCGTTTGGTTTCTTCATCATCCACACCATTTGCCGCAGGCTGTGCGCCTTCAACCAGAATGGCGAATTCACCTTTCATGCGGTTGCTATCAGCCGCCATCCAGTCCTCTGCTTCTGCCAAAGTGCCGCGCCAAGTTTCTTCAAACAGTTTGGTCAGTTCTCGGGCAATCATGATGCGGCGGGTCGGTTCAAAGACCTGCCCTAATGCCTTGAGCATATCCTTGATGCGATGAGGAGCTTCGTAAAAAACCAGTGTCGCTGCTTCGGTTTTCAGAGGTTGAAGGGCTTCGAGCCGCTGGGAGGATTTGGTCGGCAGAAAACCGATGAACATGAAACGGTTGTCAGGAAACCCTGATGCGGAGAGCGCTGTCACTGCGGCGGATGGTCCAGGAACCGGCACAACATGACACCCTGCCTCACGGATGGAATCGACAATCTTGGCACCAGGATCGGAGACTGCAGGAGTACCTGCATCGGAGACAAAGGCAATCCGTTCGCCCTGCTGAAGGCGGGTAATCAGCTGCTGTGCCGCTTCGCGTTCGTTATGCTGATGGGCAGCAACCAGTGGTTTGTTCAAGCCATAAGCAGTCAATAAGGCACGGGTATTGCGGGTATCCTCGCAGGCGACCACATCCACCGCATCCAGAATCGCCAGCGCTCTCAGGCTGATGTCACACATATTACCGATAGGCGTACCAATCACATATAATGTCGATTCAGGAATCTGCTGACGGGACATGGCGTCCATCAATGGCTGTAACAGCATGGCGGGGTCTCCGGATATTAGCTTGAACGGTTATTGGATTTTGCCCACACAGACCGCAAATTTCAAGCAGGCAGAGGGCAATCGATTGATGACGATACCGATGATCAGGTTTTCTGAGACACCGACTGAAAAGCAGCAGATTGGACGGGATGCCGAAGACGCGTCCCTCGCATTTCTCCAACAGCAGGGACTGAAATTTGTAACAAGGAATTTCAACTGCCGTGCAGGAGAAATCGATTTGATTATGATGGATGGCGACACGCTCGTGTTCATCGAAGTCCGTAAACGGAAAAACAGGCACTTCGGTGGTGCCGCTTTCAGCGTAACGCCAGCAAAACAGCGTAAAATCGTCAAAACAGCCCAGTTTTACCTACAACGGTACAGGACAACGCCCCCCTGCAGATTTGATGTCATGGCATGGGACGGTGCCCAGAGCCAGTGGCTGAAGAATGCGATAGAGACAATATAGTATTAGGTTGATAACAGATGAGAATACAGAGAATCCAAGGACACTTCCTCGAAAGTGCTGAACTGAAAAAGAAAGCCGCCATCGAGCTGGCAGAACCGATTTCCCGTGCAGCCGACCTCATGTACAACAGTCTCACCCAGGGCAACAAGATTCTCGCCTGCGGCAACGGTGGCTCAGCGGCCGACTGCCAGCACTTTGCAGCAGAACTCGTTGGACGCTTTGAACGTGAAAGAATGCCACTGCCAGCCATGGCACTCACCACCGATTCATCCATCATGACTGCTGTCGGCAACGACTACAGCTATCAGGACATCTTCACCAAACAGGTCCAGGCATTCGGACAGCCTGGAGACGTCCTGCTTGCCATCTCAACCTCCGGCAACTCTGCCAACGTGGTCGCTGCCATTGAAGCCGCCCATGAACGTGAGATGCAGGTGGTCGCCCTCACTGGTAAAAACGGTGGCAAGATCCGGCAGATGCTGACTGAAGATGATGTAGAAATCTGCGTCCCACACGACCGTACCGCACGCATTCAGGAAGTTCACCTGCTTACCATCCACTGTATCTGCGACGGAATCGATGCCGCACTTTTTGGAGAAGATGTCGATGACTAAACCAACCGCATTCAATTGGAAAAGCCTCACTGCCAAACTCATGCTGGCAGGGGCTCTGACCTGTTCCCTCACTGCCTGCGTTCCTGTCATGCTCGTGAGTGGTGCTGTCGGCGGTGGCATGGCGGCCGTTGACCGCCGTACCGTCGGTGCACAGACCGAAGACAAAGCCATCACTCTCAAAGGAGAAAACATCGCCTACAAACTTGCAGGTGATAAAGGCCATGTCAACGTCACCAGCTTCAACCGCAAGGTCCTGCTCACCGGTGAAGTCGACAGTGAAGCCACCAAACAGGCAATCGCCAACGCAATGACCGGCGTCGAAAACGTCCAGTCTGTCATCAACGAAATCGCCATCCTCGCACCATCCAGCTTTGGGTCGCGTTCCAATGACACATTGCTCACCACCAAGGTCAGCTCCAGCCTGCTCGCTGAGAAAAACCTCTACTCCTCAGCGTTCAAGACCGTGACCGAACGGGGCACCGTCTATCTGATGGGACGTGTCACAGAAGAAGAAGGTGACCATGCCGCCCGTGTTGCAGCCGGTGTCAGCGGCGTCCAGAACGTCGTCAAGATCTTTGAATACATCACACCGGAAGAACTGGAAAAACTCGTCATCCTACAGAAAAGCAACAATCAGGACAACGTCTCCAGCAGTCCAGACGAAATTGAATAAATGAAAAACGGAACGTTGACGCTGACCTGGTTCAATCGAGCCAAGTCAGCAGTTGACGGACAGCATCCTCAACTGCCTCGAGTGTAGGCACCTCATTCTCCCCACCCAGACTGATCACCCTTGGCGACCAATCACAGCATGTCCGCCATCGGGAAATATTGCAGTAAATCTGGACCGTCGGCTTATCATATGCCGCCGCCAGATGCGAAAGCCCGGTATCCACCCCGACAATAAACGACGCTCGTCCCGTCAGTGTCGACATATCAGTGATTGACAGTCTTGGCAGAACCACCGCGTCCTGCAGATCAGCCACCAGACGCTCTGCCTCAGTCTTTTCCGCATCATTGCCCCAAGGCAACAGGATCTGCAGATGCTTCTCATGCAGCATCTCACCGATCCGGATCCAGTTTGGATGCGCCCACTTTTTCGAATCGCGGGAAGTTCCGTGGAAAAACAGTGCAAACGGTCTTTCAGGCATCCAGTCGTAATGTCCAGTTGAAATCTCCAGACCGAAATCAGGCGGCGTATCGATGGTATACCCCAACGCCTTCGCAATCATCTCGCGGCTACGCTGGACCACATGGATATGCTTCTCCAGCTTGATGCTCTCATCATGGAAAAAACGGGAAATCGGTTCATAGCCCGAGCCATCCGTCTTATTGCCAAGCCCGACTTTCTTGCCTCCATCAGCTGTCTTGGAAAAACCCATGATAATCCCCGTCTTCAGCAACCCCTGTGTATCGAACACCCAGTCATAGGCATGCTCTTTCAGACGGTCACGGAAAGCCTTGAATTCAGCGCGGCTGGAAGAAGAAAAGGGATGTTTGCGCCAACGGCGCAATGCAAAAGGAATCACATCCGTCACATGGCGGTTCTGCTTCACCAGCCCCACATATCCCTCTTCGACCACCCAGTCGATGAGCGCATCAGGGTAATGGCGATGGATATCCGCCAGCACCGGCAGATTATGGACAACATCCCCCAAAGAGGAGACACGGACAATCAGGATTCGCATTTTGCAGATGAAAAACGTTCGAAGCTGACATTAGAACATAATCAACGCGAACGTGGAAACATTTGCGGACCGCAACTGTCCATGCCATGCATCAGGCAAACAGATATCGCATCCAGACCGTACCGTTGTCGTACTGCTTTACGGAGCCTGTCAGTTTCAGTTTCACCGGTGGACGGGACTGATCCTGAATCCCATCAAATGCCGCAGTCCAGCCTGCCCGGCCATCAATACCGGCGCAGACCATCAGACTGATTTCATCAAACAGTCCCGCTTCTAGAAAACTGCCGTTGATCAGGCCACCACCCGTCACCACCAGACGGCTCACGCCAAACTCACTGGAAAGAATCTCCATAGAACGGGGCAGGTCAATGCGGGAAGCACCTACTGCAATATAAGAGATGCCGTTTGCCTTCAGATAGTTCAGATACGCTGTAGAAACCTGCTCGCTCACCAGACAGACCAGCGCCTTGCCCTCGAGATTGTCATCCTTCCAACGCAGTGTCCCCATCGTATCGCAGATAATATGATAGCTATCAGACTGCACTGCCTTATAGACCGTTTCCTTTCCAACAGGAACCGCATTCTCAACAGAGAACGCCCCCTCATCGGCGTAATGCATGACAGCCGTCACCTTGCCATTCAGCATCGAAGAACAACCCAGCTCTTCCAGCGCTTCATAGTATTCATGCCCGCAGATCTGCTCAACCATATCACAATCGATACGTCCATCCAGAGATGTCTGCATATGGCAGATGGTATAAGGTCTATTCATATGATTCTCCTACTTGAACAATGTAGACATTAGAACACATTTGATACAGGTAATGAAATCCTGGTTTTAGACCTCACCAACCTCCGTCACAATCACAGAAAGCGGCACATCGTATCTGTCAATCTCAAATGCCGTTTTGAGACAGCTGTACGCCACGCCAACTGTCAGCACATCACTCTGCCCTTCCAACGTACGGTCGAAGAAACCGCCACCGTAGCCCAGACGATAGCGGTCAACGGTATAGCCCACACAGGGAATGAGAAGTGCTTCAGGCATCGGAACCTGCTGCATCGACTTCGGCACAGGAATGTTGAAAGCCCCATCCACCAGCTCGTCACCCGGCTTCCACAACATAAACTGCAACGGAGAATCTTTGGCAGGCACATAAGGCAATGCCATCTGCACCTTGCCCGTCAATGCATCATAGAGCTCTGCCAGATCGGGTTCATTGCGGATTGGGAGATAAACACTCACCGTCTTTACCTGTTTTTCTGCAATCCACGCCAGCAGTCTTTCACTCAATGCATGGTTGTACTGCGATCTCTGCTCATCTGGAATCGCCTTGCGGATTGCAAGGAGCTGCTTTCGGTGTGCTTTTTTATCATCAACAGGGGTAGAAACGATGAATTCTCCTGCATGGATTTCTGGTGGTGGTAAACTCATAAATTCGAAATTTTTTATCTGTTCATTCGAGGCAAACGGTTATGTGGAAAAGCCTGAGAAACATCCTGCTGATATGCCTGTCCTTCACCATCATCTCATGTGCCGAGGCATCACGGGAATTGACATCCACACCACAGCAGGACGAAACCTTCCGACAGTTGCGTGAAGCCGCCCGCAAAAACGACGCAGGCAAAGCCGCAGAGCTTGCCGACCAGCTGCAGGACTACCCGATTCCTTCCTACGTTGCCTATTATCGGCTGAAATCCAATCTGCGCAATGCCACCGATGCAGAGATTCTTGATTTTCTCAACCGTTACGATGGCACTGCCATCGCGGACCGCCTGCGCAACGACTGGCTGCTTCTCCTCGGCAACAGACACGACTGGGCAAACTTCGACCGTGAATATCCAAAATTCGTCCTCGATGATGACATCGAAGTCAGATGCTTCGCCCTCATGTCCAAGGCAGAAAAAGGCACCAACGTTGTCAAGGAGACCCGTGAACTGCTTGGCATGAGCTTCCCGAAAGCCCGCGAAACTGGCTACGCACTCGTTGAAACCCTCGCCAATAAACGCCAGCTCAGCACCGATGATGCATGGTACTTCGCCCGGGTCGCCGCTGACATGAATCTCCCCGGCACCGCATCCAGCATCGCCGCATTGGCGGGTGGTTCACAGAGCGCTGTTTCCTCAGCACTCAACAGCCCATCCTCACTCCTCGCATCAGGACCTGGAGACAGCCGTGCCAGCCACGAAACCTATATACTCGCACTGGGCAAAGCCTCTGCAAAAGAACGCACATCTGCCGTCAACTCCCTGAACCAGTACGCAGCCAGACTCACAAAAGACGAACAGGCGATGGCATGGGCACGCATTGCCCTCCCAGCCTCCGTCCAGCTGGCACCTGAAGCTATCTCCTACTGGCGGAAAGGCACCGCAGCAGACATCTCCCCTTATGCCCATGAATGGCGTCTGCGCACAGCATTGCGCAATGAAGACTGGCAGAATGTTAGTGACTGGATCGACCTCATGCCCGCCTATCTCCAGAACAGCCAGACCTGGATTTACTGGAAAGGCCGTGCCCTCAAGGCACTCGGCGAACGCAGAGATGCCATCGACCTCTTCAAATCCATTGAAAAAGAACACACCTTCTACGGCATGCTCGCTGAGGAAGAACTCAACGGCACTGTCATGGTCCCATCCAGCCGCTACTATGTCTCCGACAGCGAAGTCGAGAACATGGCGGAAACCATGATCCTTGCCCGCAAATTCTACAAAATGGACTGGACCTTCGAAGCCGTCCGTGAATGGAACTGGCAGCTCCGCAAAATGTCCGAAGACCGTCAGATCATCGTCGCTGCAGAACTCGCCCAGCGTATCGGCAGAACCGACCGCATGATTTACACATCAGACCGCACAAAGAACACCATCGTCACTTCACAGCGCTTTCCAACACCATACCGTGACTACTTCGAAGAAGCCGCTCAGGAACTTGACCTTGACCTCGCATGGACCTACGGTCTCGTCCGTCAGGAATCCCGCTTCGTCGTCCGAGCCCAATCCAACGTCGGCGCACAGGGACTCATGCAGGTCATGCCTTCCACTGCAAAATACGTCGCTAAACAGATCGGCATGACCGACTACACCCCAAGCAGGATTGCAGACATGGAAACCAACATCAAACTGGGCTCCGCATATCTCAAGATGACGCTCAAAGGTCTCAGCAACAACCAGGCCATGGCAAGCGCTGGGTACAACGCTGGCCCCGGCCGTCCAAAACGCTGGAAATCCACCCTGCCACACGCTGTTGAAGGCGCCATCTTCGCGGAATCCATCCCATTCGAAGAAACCCGCGACTACGTCAAGAAAGTCCTCTTCAACGCTGTCCATTATGCGGGTGAACTCGGCAGCCGGACCCAGTCCCTCAAAGAGCGCCTCGGCACCATTGAACCCTGACAGCAGACATGCCGAAAACACTATATAATCGATACATAGACAGATAGAAAAACAGAACGAGAAAACCATCGGGAAAACTGAATGGTTCCCGTCCCTCAGAACAAGAAAACAGAATAGGGGGCTCAATGAAGGTATATAGTGTTGGCGGCAGTGTCCGCGACATCATCATGAACCGCAAGATCCACGACAGGGACTATGTCGTCGTGGGTGCCACCGTTGAAGACATGCTGGCACAGGGATTCCGCCCAGTTGGAAAAGAATTCCCGGTCTTCCTGCATCCAGAAACCAAAGAAGAATACGCCCTCGCGCGCACCGAAAAAAAAGTCGCGCCAGGCTACAAGGGCTTTGTCTTCCATACCGACCCAAGCGTCACCCTCGAAGAAGACCTCGTCCGCAGAGATCTGACCATCAACGCGATAGCCATGGACGAAAACGGCGAAATCACTGACCCATTCAATGGCAGACAGGACATTGAAAACAAAATCCTACGCCATGTCTCCACGGCATTCCGTGAAGACCCGGTCCGCATCCTGCGCCTCGCACGTTTCTCCGCACGCTACACTGACTTCACCATTGCACCGGAGACCATGGAACTCATGAAAGACATGGTCAACAACGGCGAAGTCGATGCACTCGTTCCAGAACGCATATGGAAAGAACTCTCGGTCGGGCTCATGGAAGAAAAACCATCCCGCATGATTAATGTTCTCCATGACTGCGGCGCACTCGCACGCATTTTTCCTGAAATTGAGGCGCTTTGGGGGGTTACCCAGCCAGAAAACTGGCATCCTGAAATCTATGCGGACAGACACACCATGCTGGCTCTTGACTATTCCGCAAAGCAGGGCTTCCCGTTGCCGGTCCGCTTCGGTGTCCTTCTGCACGACCTCGGCAAAGGCACCACACCACGCAACCAGTGGCCACACCACCGGGCCCACGAAGAACGTGGGGCCGTCATTGTCGAGCAACTCTGCCGTCGCCTCCATGTCTCCAATTTCTACCGTGAGACAGCCGTCATGATTGCCCGCGAACACGGCATGATCCGCCGCAGCATCGAACTGCCATCCAAGCTGTCCGTCATGGTCTTGGAACGCTGCGATGCGTTCCGCCGTCCAGAACGCTTCAAATACGTCATCGATGCGACCGAATGCGACCTGCGTGGCAGAGGGTATGGTGAGAAAAGCACCGAAAACATCCCTTTCCCACAACGTAAATACTGGGAAACCATCCTCGCCGCCGTTGCCAAAGTCAACGCAGGGGAGATTGTCCAGTCACTCGGTGAAGATGCCTACGATATCGACATTCCACGTCTGCTCCACGATGCCCGTGCCGATGCTGCATCAGACGCCATCATCGAAATGAAATTCGGCAAGGTCAGGAAAGTCTCCGCACTTGGCGGAGTCCCTATCTCTGAACGCTGATCAGTTCCCTTCATCCCACATAACAACGGCTCCGTAAAAACGAAGCCGTTGTTCAATCTTTCCACCATAAACCAATGTTAATAT
>CAVJQJ010000232.1:0-7154 GCA_963651715.1 Anaerovoracaceae bacterium | reverse complement strand
GTATATTATCTGTTGATATCTTTTTTGTAAGTATCAAATAACATCAGTACTTCGAACAGAAATGAGAATATTTTTCTGTTTGAAAAACAAACTGAAGAAATTCTGATGACTTCATATATAATTGAGAACGTTTTTTCCGAAAGGAATTTTCTGAAACTTTACTGATAGGATTGCACAATGCCAACCATCAATATCCAGCTCTTTGAAGGGCGCACCGTTGAACAGAAGCGGGAACTGGCGAAAGCCATCACAGAAGCAACTGTGAAAACACTCAAATGTAGCCCAGGCGCGGTTGATATCATCATGACCGACGTCAAGAAAGAAAACTGGGCAACGGGCGGCAAACTCTGGTCCGATGAGTAAGAAATCAGTTTTTTGAAACGGGAAATGGCAGGTGTTTGCGCGGCACCTGCCATTTTTCATGGTCGCCTGACCGAGCAGAGACCTCTCTGCATACGCCAGAAACTTCCGACCTTATCCCATCATCAGGTTCCGTGCGGCGTTTCCGGATTCTTCTCCTCATCGTCCGTGTCATCATGCCAGAATTTCGCCAGCAACGGCTTCACGGTCGCACCATGCAGCACAATCGACATCGTGATGACAATCAGCACCAGATGGATCAACTCCAATGCCAAGGATTCCGGGATGCCCTTATTGATTACAAACATCAGATAGTAAAGCGAACCGATTCCGCGCACCCCAAACCACGCTGACAGTCCCTTCACCGTCCGAAGCCCTCGTTGTGGCAACATCCCGATATACACACTCAATGGACGCACCACAAAGAACAGGAACAGTGAGAGCCCTACAGAACGGATACTCCACGAGCTGATGAACAGCGTTCCACCAACCAACAGGATCAGCACCAGTTCGGAAAGCCGCTCCAGATATTCATTGAAAACCAGTGAGCTGGAACTGACGAATGGCTGACCATCCGGCATCGCAACCGGTTTCATCACTGGCAGAGAAGCGTCAGGCGCGTCAGATGCAGGAGATGCTGCCTCATGGCTCTCTGGCAACGCCTTCTTAGGCAGGACATCAAAGACCCTGCCACCTTGAGCAATCCGCTGAGCGGATCTGAATTCTGTCTGACGCAGGGCGACCGCTGCCGCAAAAACGGCCAGGAATCCCCATGCACTGCAGATTTCAGAGACACCATACACGACACCGATCAGCCCCAGTCCCATGAAATCATCCAGCAGGCCATTCTGATATCTCTGCCTGACGCGGATTGTCAGCAACCCCATCAGCCAACCAATGAAACACCCGATGGCAATGCCCGCAACAGTTGCCCAGAGCACATCATAAAGCCCCCATTTCCAGACCCAGTCACCGAAGTGGTTATTCATCAGCAGCCCCATCCCCAGAATGACAAATGGGAAAGCACTCCCATCATTCATTCCTGCCTCGCAAGTCAATGTGAACCGGAGCTTGTCGGAATCCCCGGGGCGACGACTCTGGACATCGGTTGCCAGCACTGGATCCGTCGGCGCAATAATCGCCCCCAGCAGCACGGCTCCCCCTAACGGCAGATGCAGGACATAGTATCCAAACAGCGTTGTCAGTCCAACACTGACAACCATTGAAAGAGACGCCAGTAGAATCGGAGCCCGCCAGCGCCGGATAGTCACAGGCACCGGCATTTTCACCCCAGCCGAGAACAGGGACAGCAACGCCGCCACCTCGGTCAATGCCTCAAGCAAGGTGGACTGTTTCAGGGGATTGAAATGGAAGATATTCAGGACAGTTGGTCCAACAACAATACCGACCGCCAGATACAACATAGACGAGGACACAGGGAGACGTCTCAGGATCGATGAGGAAATCCCGATCGCCAGCAACAGACCACCTGTCAAAAGAAACCAATGTGCATTGTCCATTGGTGTCCACCTCTCCATTCAGCTTGTCAATACAAAAACCTGCCCCAGAATGGAGCGGCTCCATCACCATGTTTCATCATACGCTTGCCACTACATTATACATTTACAAAAGCTAAAGAAATGTTACAAAAATAAGCCCCATCTTTCAGGGACTGGATACTAAAATTGCAGTATCAGCTTATGACATCATAAGCAGGAAGAATGCCAGTTTATCTCTGGCAGTTGAACAGGAGATTACTATGAAACAGACCTTGAAAAAAATACTGGCCGTGCTGGTTGCAGCTGGTTTGGCAGGTGCTGTTTCCGCACCGGCAATGGCGAAAGGTCATGGTGGCGGCGGTCATCATGGTGGAGGTCCCCGCGGTAGTGGATTCCATGGCGGCCCTCATGGCGGTGGTCATCACGGTCACCATGGTGGGCATCACTGGCATGGTTCCTATGGTGTATTCATGGATTTCAGTCCATCTTACTATCGTCCTTGGTATTACGAACCATACCCAGCATATTCAACCGTTATTGTTCAAAAGACGGCACCACAGCCTGTTTATTATGCAAACAAGAACGATGGCGGACAGCCACAATACTGGTATTATTGCAATAACCCACAAGGTTATTACCCTTATGTATCGCAGTGTACTTCCAGATGGGTCAAGGTACGTCCGTTCCCAATCGACGCCCAGCAGTGACGACATAAAAAATCGGAAGATATCCGCCTGATATAGGAAGAGAGAAAAAAATGTCCTTCAAACCCAAATATCTTTTACTGCTTGCCCCGTTGCTGATGACAGCATGTTCATCTGTTCCAACCGGACCATCTGTCAATGTCATGCCAGGCAAGAACACCACCTTCGAACAGTTCAAGGCGGATGATGAAACCTGCCGCGAATACGCAGAAGAACGGGCAGGCGATCCAGACAACTCTGGCACCAAGACCACCCTTAAGAATGCGGCTGTTGCTGCTGCTGTCGGTGCAGTGGCTGGTGCGACACTTGACCATGGCCATGGCAAGAGCGCTGCAGTCGGTGCAGGTGCAGGCCTGATTCTGGGTACTCTGGCAGGTGCAGGTGCCAGTGGTGAATCCACCCGTGCGGCACAGGTCAAATATGACAATGCCTATACCCAGTGTATGTATGCAAAAGGCCACGATGTCCCATTCTCTGGCAAATACCGTAACCAGGAAAACAACGGTCCTTCCAGCTATGGTCCTCCTCCAAACACCAGCAACCCTCCACCAGATGACTATGTTGTGGAAGGTTCCACCCGTCAGGATGAAGGTGATTACACTGAACCAGTCCGTCATAAGACACCTCGCAATGGCGACTATGTCTATCAGGAAAACTGATTGGTTCGCATGAACTTACTCCAATAAAAAAGACGGCTTGAAGCCGTCTTTTTTATTTTCTGAAATCTGCGTTTTCCGCCGCTGCGTCTCTTAACCGACATCTGGAACTGATTTCGCCAGGGTATAAACAGCGAAACCGACGGTGAAGATGTTACAGATCAGCCAGGTCAGCAGCTGTTTCCAGTAATGTTCCTTCCAGGTCTCATCACCTTTCCGTTCACGCCAGTAGTAGTAACCTCTCAGACAGAAGCCCCAGACCAGCATCGTGCAGGCCGCATAACTTGCTGTCTTGAATTCTTCAACCTTGGCGAGCACCGCCAGGGAAGTGGATGGAGAATTCTCAAGATAGAACGCCACCGCATAGATACCCAGAATAATGATGAAGTTGATGACTGCTGCACGGGTGAATGTCAGGTATTCGCTGACATATCTTGCGAGGCCGCTCTGGTATTTCTTGACTGGCTTTGAGGCCTGTTCGCGCGCAACAATCTTGGATGGACGTGCCGCCATCGCTTCTTTTTCTCTGATGATTTCCTGACGGCATTCAGGACAATACCGTGAAAGCTGGTTACCAACGAACTTTTTGCCACATTCCTGACAAGTCCGCTGGACACCGCTCTTAGACTTTTTAGCCATTTAGCACCTACTTATTATAATTATCGCTGTGACAGCTCACCTATTCGAGTCGTATTGGATACGTACTGCCATAAAAGTAAAATTATAACCTTGAAATGACGAATCTGCCCCGAAATTGGTGAGAAACTTTGTCATCTAATGACTAAAAATCCTATATGAGTCAAGGACGTATGAAAAATGCCAAGACCAGCCAGCAGACTTCGCTGCAACTGGACCTATGGGGGCGGGAGGCTGCTGAAATATCCGAATCGGTCTCAAAACAGGCGTCAGAACAGCCAACCAAGAATCCTCAGCCTGTCGGGCAAGTCAATATGCCACTGGATGAGCCCATAGTCTTTCCCGATGAAGCTGAGCGGATTGAGGAACGGCTCCTTGCTCTGACACAGTCGAAGTTCCGCATGAGCTGGAACCTGAAAGTGCCCCAGGTGCAGTACATCCGGGAAAAAGGTATCTCAACCATTGCACGTCATGCCCAGGAACTGATCGCCTCACGCCTAGCACCTGCCTACATTCCGAATGACGGCAGCCAAACACCGATGAAGGGGCATCCTGTCTTCATCGCCCAGCACGCGACCGGCACCTGTTGCCGAAGCTGTCTGATGAAATGGCACCATATCCGTCCAGCGGCTGATTTCACACCTGCCCAACAGCACTATGTCACCTCACTGATCATGACATGGATGCGGAAACAGCTCATCCGATGGCAGAACCGCGTCCTCCCAAAACCACAGCCACGGCGACAGCAGACTGGTCGCAAAAAACCGACTTCAGAAAAAAATACACAGATAACCCGTGATTTTTTTGAATAAAATCAGGGCATAAAATATGCCAATCTGCCAATGGATCTGTCACCGATAGTACAATGAAGGCTCTGCCCATTTTCCAGAACGCTGTCCCCATGAACCGTCAGACTGACTTCAGCCCGGTTATTGCCGGCATCAAACGCATCCTGCTGCTGATTCCCCTGCTGTTCCTTGTCGCCTGCTCTTCTGTGAAAATCGACTTCCAAGACAGCAATGACTATGTCACCCGCCGACGCAGCGACTATATCAACTCAGGCAGACTCAGCCAGCAGACGGTCACTTCACTTCATGTTGTCGGTCTTGATGAAGACACCTGCCGGGAAGACCGGAAAACCTGTATCAACACCGTTACCCAATCGCCCGCGCTGACCAATGAACAACGCGTTTCTGCTGGGGCTGAACTGTGGCTGATGGATGGAGACCAGACCAGCAAACACACCTCCGGCGACCCGAAACTGGACAACAAAACCCAAAAACAGCCTGCTTTTTCCAGTTTCCTGGAGTCTGCACGCTATGCGTATGCCTATCTCTTCTATACCGACCGTGACCTTGGCACCCGCTCTCTGGAAGCACGGCAGCATCAGATGCAGGACATCTACAACTACTCGACCTACTCCTCGCTCCATATGCTGTCTGAGATTCTCAATGACTGCAAAGTACACGAACTGGAAAGGGCTGAGCACATCTCCCAGCATAAAATCGGTCAATGGAACATCGATCTGGACCTTTCCGGCATGGTGGAACCCGAGGAAAAAGATTCTTATGTCACCGGCTTCACGCCAGACTATCTGCTGAATTTTGATGGCATCCGGAACCAATATGAGCAGGACGGCATCGGCGCCAAGATGGTGCTGTCCCTCGCCTCACCCAGTGAAAATGAACAGCAGCCATGGCGGCCAATGCACTACATTGCCGCCACTTCCCTGCTGAAATTCCCGGGAAACACCCTTGAGGAAGTCCTGAATACCAACCATGTCACGCTGTCTTTCTATGACACATGGCAGCAACATGATGTCAGCATCGATGGACACCCAGTGCCAATCGCGTCCAACTACACCGCCGCCTATGGCATGTGGCTTGCGAACTCCGATTTCTCTTTGGGAAAGGCGACATTCTGGAAGAGCCCCGCGTTTATCTGATGCAGCCTTATCAGCCGAAGCTGAAAACCTTGATTCTTGTCCATGGTCTCGCCAGCTCCCCTGAAGCATGGGTGAATGCCGCCAATGAAATCATGGGGGATGAAAAGCTCCGCAAGCATTACCAGATCTGGCAGGTCTACTACCCAACCAGTGCGCCGCTTGGCATCAACCGCCACGACATTGCAGACGCCTTGAAAAAGACCTTTGACCACTATGACCCAGAGCGCAAGAACCCTGCAAGCCGGGATGTCGTCATCATCGGGCACAGTATGGGTGGCATCCTCTCCCGTCTGCTGGTGTCCTCCAGTGATGACACACTCTGGAAAACACTGAAGAAATTCCACAAAATTCCTGAGGAGAAGCAGGAAAAGGTGAAAACCAAACTGGCGCCATATGTCTTCTTTGAGCCGATGCATGAAGTCTCCCGTGCGATTTTCCTGGCAACGCCTCACCGTGGGACTCCCTTTGCGGACAAGAACATCGCCCGTTTCATCGCCTCGCTGGTCAAGATGCCCGTCACGGTGCTGCGGAAAGCCGGGGATGTTGTCACGACGGTTTTCGGCGCAGATGCCAAGACACGGCCAACTTACAATGGGGTGGACAACCTGAGTCCAAAGGATCCAAATATCCGGGCTTTCTCCAAACTGAAGATTTCGCCAAAGGTCACTTACCACTCCATCATGGGGAATGACACACCGAATGTTCCGCTGGCTGAATCGTCTGACGGTATCGTGCCTTACTCCAGTGCTCACTGGGATGGTGCAGCATCTGAGGTCGTGGTACCTTCGGGACACAGCGTTCAGGAAACCGCCCAGGCCATTGTGGAAATCCGACGTATCCTGCATGAACATCTAAACTCTGTCGACAAGACCACGCTGTCTATCGATATCATTGAAGCACCCAACACGAATGAGACGAAGTCTGCCACCCGCTTGGGAAAAACCACTCACCGGCACTCTTGGCGACGTCATTCAGGTCAGCCTGACCACCGATAACCAACCTAACTTGACGAAATATTCTTTAGAAACATGAAGTTAAATGGTTGGTGGTCAGCGTGTCTGGAGCGCCAACCATCCTCCTCTGACCACCAGCCAACCTTCCTGATTTCGAAGAACCGTCGCCAGCATGAGAATCATCCATCACATCAACACGGTGGAATCTCAACGAACGGTTCTCTGACTGGCATCTTTCCCGCCTTTAACCAATTTAGAATTTTTTGTTTATTATCAATCAATTGGCACACACCTTGCATGATAACTATGTATCAGTAACGACCCATGGCAGAAAATCCATGAAACGCACCAAAACCATTAAACCGTCTGCACAGAAACGGTTCACCGAACGCTTCATGAAG
>CAVJQJ010000231.1:0-4506 GCA_963651715.1 Anaerovoracaceae bacterium | reverse complement strand
GTAAGCTTTTTGGAACCCCCAGCTTAGCTGGGGGTTTTCTTATGACAAAAAAGCTCATGCACGCGCATTGCATGAGCCTTTGACTTTTAACCGATTGAAAATCAGTTGCTGTTCTTCTTGACCAGTTCGCGGCCAAGTTTTTCCTCAACAGCGGCAACCTTGCTCTTCAGGCGGGATTTATTACCGGCACGGTAATCCACACGGGTCATCACGCTGATACGGTCACAGTCAGCTGCCAGTGCTTTGAAGCAGTCGCCGACAACCTTCATCACATCATCCCATTCACCTTCAATGGTGGTGCTCATTGCTGAGAACTGATAAGTCAGCCCACTTTTGTCAATTACGTCCATGACTCGGGCAACATAAGGACTCAGGCTTGTACCCCTGTCATTTGGGAAAATAGCCAATTCCAACAGAACCATAAAACCTCCAGAAATGAATTAAAAATCAAGCTTCAATAACAAAGCCGGCATGACCTGGTGTCACAATAGAACTGCCAATCTTTTCCAGCATGCAGGCGGTGGCGGACTGCCCAGTACAATGGCATGGGGCAAGGAAATCAGGCTGCCATCCTTTCAGATGGTCAAGTGTGTAATTCAGGCGGTTTTCATCGGCATTGACCAGATGCATACCGCCGATGATGCCATGGATTTTCTGAATACCGGAAATCCGGCGGATATATTCAACCGTATTGACCAGCCCCGCATGGCAGCAGCCCAGCAGGATCAGCAGCCCTTTATCCGTTTCAAACCACATAGACTGGTCATCTTCAATCAGGTCATCCACACCACGATGGTCATCCAGGAAGAAAGGACCGCCGGTATCTTCCAGCACCACATCGCGGGGAACAGGTCCCGTCATCCCGACCTTGGTCGTCAGATAACGGGGGCATGCAGTCTCATGTATCCTGCTCGTGGAAATAGAAGACAACGCCTGGATAGAGGCTTCAGGCATACCGATAAAGCGTGGTGCTGTACCGATCTTGCAGCTGTAACGGCCAATCTGTAACTGAGGACAGCAATAGATGTGGGCTTTACTGTTCTTTTCGAGAAAGGCGGGCAATTGACCGGTATGGTCATAATGGCCATGGCTGAAAATCAGTTTATCAGTTGTACTGAGATCAATACCCAAAGCATCCGCATTCGTCAGCAAAGCACCTAATTGGCCTGTATCAAACAGGATCTTGTATTCCTTGGTTTCCACCCAGGCAGAAAAGCCATGTTCTTTGGCAAGATTGTCTGGTGCTTCGTTATCCACCAGCACAGTGATTTTGACTGTCTTATCCACGAGAACTCCTGAAATAAAGTTGATTTAACCTGCAACATCTCAGATTACTGCTCGGATGCTGGTTTTAGCACACGAGTACAGCGTTCTGAATAAGTGGCATGGTTATCGGTATATGTGCCCGAGAGTTCCCCCTTTAGACCTTCAGTCTTCCATACCAGTCCACTGCCATTCAATACTGTACCAGAATCGTCTTCATTTTCCTGAACTTTTATCACCTCTCCGCGGTACAACAGTTCAGCCGAGCCATCCTTTGCCTGTTGGAGAATAATCCGATTGCCACTGTCACACTGCCAGCTCGTCGCATGTGCAGGCAGGGGCATCAGATTCTGCGTAATGTCATTGCTCGTAGTGCTGCAGCCAGCCAGAATCAGCAGAGATACCAAAGGAATAAGACGTTTCATAAGCCCTCCTAAAATAAAGCCTGTGAGACAGGGATATCCGTCCCCAGTAGCCGTTTCACAATCTTGCGTGTTGATCCAACATTGCCAGATGTGAAAATCTGGAAATCCGCAGGACCTTGCAAGTCATTGAGAAGATTCCTGCCCTGAAGCGCATGTTTCAGTTGACGGGCAATCGCATCGCCCGTATCAATCACCATCAGGTCAGGATGACCAGCTTCTGTCGCCAATCGTTCAATGATATGACGGACAAACGGATAATGCGTACATCCAAGCACAATCGTATCGGCATGCTGTTCAAGCAATGGTAACAGATAAGTCCTGATGGACTGTTCAATCTGAATGGATTCAGGATCTTCCCGTTCAATCAGATCGGCCAGTCCAGGACAAGGCTGCAGGATAAAATGTACGCCAGACTGCTCACTCAGCAGATGATGGAGGACATGGAATTTATGGCTGGTCAGCGTTCTGACGGTCGCCATCACGCCGACAATACTCGACATCGTCTTGAACGAGGCAGGTTTCAGCCCTGGCTCAACCCCGACAATAGGCAGGTCTGGATAATGTTCCCGCAGAAGATGGATTGCTGCAGCCGTTGCCGTATTGCAGGCAACGACAATTGCCTTCGCACCTTTCGACAACAGGAATTCCACTATCTTGAAAGAACGTTCAATAATGAAAGATTCTGGCTTGTCACCATACGGATTATTGCCGGAATCGGCAAAAAACAGCACATGCTCATTCGGAAGCAGGGCACGGATATGTCGGGTAACGGAAAGACCACCGATACCCGAATCAAAAATCCCGATAGGAGCAGAACAACTCATAAGACGGTTTATTTGGAAGAAACAACAGGAATCTTACCGTCACAGAAATTCATGATCTTGGCTTCCCATTCAGCAGGACCGGTCGTATGCAGGGACGTGCCTTGGGAATCAACACCCACAGTAACAGGCATATCCTCGACCTCAAACTCATAGATTGCTTCCATCCCAAGATCTCCAAAAGCCAGGACCTTGGAAGATTTGATGGCTTTAGAAACCAGATAGGCAGCACCGCCTACTGCAATCATATAAGCAGACCGGTTCTTCTTGATGGCATCAATCGCAACAGGTCCCCGTTCAGCCTTGCCGACCATTGCAATCAGCCCTGTCTGACTCAGCATCATGTCAGTGAATTTGTCCATACGGGTGGAAGTTGTCGGACCCGCAGGACCAACCACCTCATCACCGACAGGATCAACCGGACCCACGTAATAAATCACACGGTTCGTGAAATCGACAGGCAGTTTCTCGCCTTTCGCCAGCATTTCCTGAATCCGCTTATGTGCCGCATCACGGCCGGTCAGCATCTTGCCATTCAGCAGCAACGTCTGGCCAGGCTTCCATGAAGCAACCTCTTCACGGGTCAGCGTATCCAGATTGACACGGGTGGATTTTTCGACATCTGGTGCCCAGCTGATGGCAGGCCAGTCGGAAAGGGCAGGTGGATCCAGATAGACAGGGCCTGAACCATCCAGGACAAAATGCGCATGGCGGGTCGCGGCACAGTTCGGAATAATTGCAACAGGCTTGGATGCGGCATGTGTTGGATACATATGGATTTTCACATCCAGCACAGTCGTCATACCGCCAACACCCTGGGCCCCGATACCCAATGCATTGATTCTGTCGCACAGCTCGATACGCAGTGCTTCAACCTCATTCTGTGGACCGCGGGCTCTCAGTTCTGCCATATCAATAGATTCCATGGCGGCTTCTTTTGCCATCAGGACAGCTTTTTCCGCAGTGCCACCAATACCGATACCCAGAATGCCAGGAGGGCACCAGCCAGCGCCCATATGTTTGACCGTTTCAAGGACATGGTCGACGATTGAATCCGAAGGCATCAGCATCTTCAGGGAAGACTTGTTTTCAGAACCGCCCCCTTTGGCGCCGACAGAAACCTCAACCGTATTGCCGGGCACAATATCCATCATAATCACAGCAGGTGAATTGTCTCGGGTATTCTTGCGGGCAAAATGCGGGTCATTCACGACAGAGGCACGCAGTTTATTGTCTGCAAAAGTATAGGCGCGTCTTACCCCTTCATTCACAGCATCGTGGATGCTGCCAGTGAAACCTTCCCACTGCACATCCATGCCAACTTTGAGAAAAACATTCACCATCCCCGTGTCCTGACAGATAGGCCGCTTGCCTTCTACGCACAGACGGGAATTCATCAGAATCTGTTCAATCGCGTCACGCGCCGCTGGGCTCTGCTCAATCGCATGGGCCTGGGCCAGATGGTCGATGTAATCCTTGGGATGGTAATAACTGATGTATTGCAAAGCAGCGGCAATTGACTCGATAAGGTCGTCCTGCTTGATGAAAGTTGTCATGGGTTCCGCCTTGATTGGATAAGGGTAGTTGTTATGTTCTGTAATCTGCTGGCAGAAACACCCATCAACCATTGAAGATGTCCGAGCCATCAGAAGTCAATAGCCTCCATTATGGACGGAAACAGGAGTCATGCCCATAAACCATCCCGATTGTGCAGGGGAGAAAAGGCAACTGTTGCACAGAAAACAAAAAAACGGAAAAAGTTGAGACAAAATAAAAAGTAGTGCTATAATCGAATCTTTCGACGAAATCGTGTCAGGAGAGATGGATGAGCGGTTTAAGTCGCACGCCTGGAAAGCGTGTATAGGTTAATAGCCTATCGGGGGTTCGAATCCCCCTCTCTCCGCCAAAAATCAATCCGAGAACATCCGAAAATGTCTCGGATTTTTTTATTTTTCAATCACTTACGTGCATTTTGTGTCCGAAGGCATCCGAAAGAA
>CAVJQJ010000230.1:0-4428 GCA_963651715.1 Anaerovoracaceae bacterium | reverse complement strand
GGTGTAACCGAGACCGATGTTCCAGAACCAGGATTTATCGGTATCTGCCAGACGGTCATAGTTTGCCGTTGCAAAGAACCCGCCATTTGCATAATTCAGTCCCAACGCAAAACCATCGTTACCGGATGCATGATAATAGGTCCCCTTTGGATGGGTATCCTCACCCAGCGTGTAAGTTGCCTTGAGGCTCAGGCCCGCAAATTCCGGACTGTCGTAGCGGATGGTGTTTGGCAACTGTTCAGCATAGAGCGGGTTTTTCGCACTGCCAGCAATCCCCACACTGAAATAAGCAAATGGATCTACCGCACTGTAGCTTTCAATACCGATATCATTCACACGCCCCAGAGTGACTTTACCGTAATCATCATTGCTCAAACCGACATACGCGGCCCCCTGCCATTCCGCGCCATTTGAGCCCTGCAGCTTATCAACCGCATTGTTGTCTGAATATTCCGTACCATCATTCAGATTGAAACGGCGTTCCAGTTTAAAGACAGCTTTGGTACCACCGCCAAGATCTTCCGTCCCCTTGAAGCCGATGACGTTGTCCTGATTGTTGCCCATACGGGTATCGGAACCTGTTTCTTTGATCAGACCGGTGTCAACCTGACCGTAGATGGTAACGTTGGTCTGCGCATAAGCAGAACCAGCCAGCAGGCCTAATACCAATGTGGAAATCAATGTCTTTCTCATCACACTCTCCTTTCACTTTGTTCTCGTTGTTATCAGTATCCTGACTTCCAATAAACAGAAAGGCAGGACCATGCATCCAGAATACGCAAAAGTTATGCCAACTTAGAAAACTGTTTGTTTTCAGTCGATTACCTGACATTGATCATTGGTAAAAAATTTTCACTTTCCCTAATTCAGTGCATAAGCACAAAATTGGAACAGATGTGCACCACGAAACACCTTGAAGGAAGAAAAGGAAGAGAAGACATTGCATCACTGTTTATTTTTGCGGCAATCAAAATCCAGAAAGCACACATACCTATTCTCAGGATGAAATTCCTGAACGCCGACACCTGCCTAAAACACATGGCATTTTCGCTTGAGCTGATCAAAAACTAAAAAAAATATCAATAAAAACAATGCTGCCGCAGAGAAATCTCCAGGCAAGTATTGTGAAACAGCTTCCCGCTGTATTGATCCAGCGACCAAATACGGTATGGTGACATCCCCTAACTACATGGCATCCACCGCCGGTCTTGAAGTCCTGAAAAAAGGCGGCAACGCCGTTGATGCAGCCATTGCTATCGCTTCCACCATGAATGTGGTCTATCCTCAGATGACCACGCTCGGCGGTGACAACTTCTGGCTGATCTACAATGCAAAGACAAAAGAAGTCAAAGCACTGAATGCGAGTGGCCGGGCTGGCTCAAAAGCAACCATCGACTTCTATACCAGCAAGGGGTATAAGAAAATCCCTTCACGCGGTTATCTGGCAGCCGTCACCATCCCTGGCACTGTTTCTGGCTGGGATGCCGCCCATCAGTACGCAAGCAAGAACATGACCAATAAAGGGCTTGCGTGGAAAGACCTGTTTGCCAACGCAATCACCTATGCACAGGACGGTTTCACCGTTACCCCATCTCTGGCACGCTGGCAGGCAATCAACACTGATCCAAACGATCAGGAATTCCGTAACCTGCAGCGTTTCAGTGGTTTCAAGAACATGTACCTGAAATCAGACTGTTCTCCTTATAAAGTCGGGGAAGTCATGAAACTGCCTCAGTTGGCAAAGACCTACAAGATCATTGCTGAAAAAGGGGCTGATGAGTTCTACAAGGGTTCTCTGGCCAAAGCAATGGCAGCCGACGCCGAAAAGAACGGTGGCGTGCTGACTTATGAAGACTTTGCCAACAATAAAGCCAACTGGGTTACCCCACTGAGCGTCACTTACCGTGGTTACAAGGCCTATAACCTGCCACCAAACACCCAGGGTATGGCATCTCTCGAAATCCTGAACATCCTGAACAACTTTGATGTGAAATCCCTGGGCGAAGGCACGGCTGATTATTACCATCTAATGGCAGAAGCGACCAAGGAATCCTTCATTGACCGGGATAAATATCTGACTGACCCAGAATTTGAAAAAATCCCTCTCGATTTCCTGATGTCTGCCCAGCATGGTAAAGACCAGGCTGCCCGTATCGATATGAAGAAGGCTCACAACGGTCTGAAACCGCTGGATCCTAAGGGCGATACCGTCTGGATCGGTGTTGTCAATAAAGACGGCAATGCGGTTTCCCTGATCCAGTCCATCTACCATGACTTCGGTTCCGGTATTGTTGCCGGTGATACCGGTGTCCTGCTCCAGAACCGTGGTTCTTTCTTCTCTCTGGATCCAAAACACGTCAACCATCTGGAACCACACAAACGTACCTTCCATACCCTGAATGCAGCGATGCTTCTGAAAGACCAGAAACCATTCCTGGTTTATGGGACGATGGGCGGCGAAGGTCAGCCACAGACTCAGGCTGCGGTTGCAACCCGTGTTGTTGACTTCGGCATGTATCCACAGGATGCGATTGCCGCACCACGTTGGCTGAATGGCCGTACCTGGGGTGCAGCTTCCAATACCCTGAAGATTGAAGGCCGTGTACCACAGGCTGTCTTCGATGAACTGGCAAAACGTGGCCAGCCAATCGAAAAGGTTGATGACTACACCGATGGCATGGGTCATGCCGGCGCTATCATGATCGATCCTAAGACCGGCCTGCGCTACGGTGCAACCGATCCACGCGGTGACGGTCTGGCAGTCGGTTACTGATCAGCCATCCAACAAATCAGAACGACTGAAAACAAACCTCTCTCTGGCAACAGGGAGAGGTTTTTTATGGCATCCATCTTCTAGACGGCGTATCTATAAATATTTTTCCAGCCCCAATCCAGCAACCATTTTCACCATGCGACAGGATAGTACGCACCTGTGCATCAATGAGTCAATCTTCACCAAATTTGCGCAAAGCACAATCAATTTACGCGAAATAACATGCATTTTTACAAAAATAGTTGGTTGGCACACATATTGCGCTAATAAAGCCGTGACTTAAGGAAGCAGTCCATAACAGACTGCCATCACAGACATTTAACAAAGCGTGAAAACGCTATCGGGCTAATTGGAGACTTTTATGAAAAAATCATTGGTTGCAGCAGCACTTCTGGGGGCAATCGCGGGCGGGGCCTATGCACAGAGCAATGTCACCATCTATGGTGTTCTTGACTTGGGTTACGTTAAGGATAATGGGCGTGATCTCCGCATGGCAGATAACAACAACTCCCGGATTGGTTTCAAGGGAACTGAAGATCTGGGCGGTGGCTACAAGGCACTCTTCCAGTTGGAAAAACGCTTCGATGTGAATGATGGTACCGCAGGCAACAGCAACACTGCCGGTTATAAGGGATCAAAATCCGCCAATCAGAAAGACTGGGATGGTGGCGCCAATGTGGGTATCGCAGGCCCATTCGGTACGGTACGTGCCGGCCGTATGTGGGAACTGACTTCTGAAACCATCAAGAAGTTTGATCCATTCGACCAGTTGGGGGTCGGTTCTCAGATTTATTCCCTGCAGCGTGCACCCCGTATTGACAACACCCTGCGCTATGACTCTCCAAACTGGAACGGCTTCAGTTTCGGTGCGTCTTATTCTCTGGGCACCAATACGAATGACAAGTCTGTCCTGGCTGATGTAGATGAAGACCTGAAGCAGAAAAATGCAGATAATGACGGTTATGCTGTCAACCTGTCTTATGACAACGGCGCACTCTTTGGGACAGCAAACTGGTCCCGTCTGGCTGACTCCAATGATTCAAGCACCTGGAACGTTGGCTTAGGTTACCGCTTCACAGATACTTTCAAGATGACGGCTTCTTATGAACATACCAAAAGCCACGGCTGGAAAGGCAATAACGGTTATTACGACAATGGCCACAGCTTCAAATACAAGAACAGTCTTGAAGGTGAACAGCGCAATCTGCTGATCGGCCTGCAGTGGGATGTTGGCTCTGGCACCCTGAATGCATCTGTCCAGTGGGACCGCCTGAGTGATTACTATGGTGCAAACGGCAAGGCAAAAGGTGAAGATTCCGCCTATAAATATGCATTGGGTTATACCTATAACCTGTCTAAACGCACGTCTCTGTACGGCAACATTGCCTATACCGACTATGACTCCAAGGACATGGGATATTGTCTGAGCGGTCTTGAAAGCGAGTCTGTCACCAGTGTCCAGCTGGGTATCACCCATAAATTCTGATAGGTGCATGGGTGCACGGTTTCCCCATTTCCGTGCCCCCATGGATTTACCGCAAAGATCCAGACAGCGAGTTGATACGAGTTTTTTATGAGGTGGATTTTCCTGCAATCCACCTCTTTTTGTCATAAGAAAACCCCCAGCTAAGCTGGGGGTTCCAAAAAGCTTACAG
>CAVJQJ010000229.1:0-4911 GCA_963651715.1 Anaerovoracaceae bacterium | reverse complement strand
GCCTGCTGTTGTCAAGTCCCAACTCTCTACGGGCATCTTCTGAACTGACGTGCATTGGAATGCTTTCAGCAAGTGGATGTCCGATACAGGTGACTGGAATTCCCGCACGCTGATAGATGGCTTCTTCAAATGGGAAGAGAACAAGAATACGGGACACCGCCTTGGCAATTTTCTTGATGCGTCCACTACGCCATGCCCAGACTGAGGGACCGACAACATGGACGGTTTTGACGCCTACCTCACGTAACTGGACTTCCAGCCCCAGATTGAATTCTGGCGCATCGATACCGACAAAGACTTCTGGCTTTTCTGCAATGATCTGGTCACGCAGTGTATTGCGGATGTTTCGGAGTTCCCAATAATGGGCAAGGACCTCGAAGAGTCCATTGACTGCCAGTTTCTCCATTGGCCAGTCACTGACGAAACCATGCTTCAACATCCTGGAACCGCCGATGCCATGAATCATCGCGTCGGGAATCTTAGGACAAAGGGCACTCAGAATCGCATCACCAAGGATGTCACCAGAGGCTTCCCCTGCAACCATGGCGATTTTCTTCATGATTTGCCCTTTTGTATCTGCGTAATTTTGTCAATCAGCGCAGGAGTCCACGTTCAGTGCCTGAAATGAAATCATGCATCTGCTGGAGGTATTGTGTCGCCTCTTCGGATGCTTTCGCATCTTCAAGCAGTTTAGCCTTGGCTTCTTCCAGAGAGAGTTCTGAACGGTAAACGGTTTTGTATGCCCGTTTGATATCGGTAATCTGTGAGGAGGTAAACCCACGACGACGCAATCCGACCGTATTGATCCCGTAGGTTGTCGTTGGCAGACCTGAAACCATCAGGAATGGAGCGATATCCTGGGAAACATGCGAACCAAAACCAGTCATCGCATGTGCACCAACACGACAGAACTGATGAATGAGGGTAAAACCACCCAGAATAACCCAGTCACCAACGTGGACATGACCAGCCAACTGTGCATTGTTTGCAAAGATGGTATGACTACCCACCTTGACATCATGGGCAAGATGGACGTAAGCCATAATCCAGTTATCGTCGCCCAATCTTGTCACGCCATCATCCTGAACGGTACCGACATTGAATGTACAGAATTCCCGGATGGTGTTTTTGTTGCCGATTTCCAGATAGGTCGTTTCGCCTGCAAATTTCTTGTCCTGAGGCATACCGCCTAATGAGGCAAACTGGAAAATATTGTTGCCTTCTCCAATTGTAGTGTGGCCTTCGATAACCACATGGGCCGCCACACGGGTCCTGGCACCGATTCTGACATTTGGACCAATAACAGTGTATGGCCCGACTTCCACTGTGCTATCGAGCTCAGCACGTGGATCGATAATCGCAGTTGGATGAATTGCCATCAGGATTCAGCTTTCTGGGCAACGACACCACCCCGGATTGCACACATCAGTTCAGCTTCAGCAGCAAGCTGACTGTTAACCATTGCACGGGTCTTGAATTTCCACATGCCTCTGGAGTTACGGAGCAGTTCTGCTTCCATGACAAGCTGATCACCAGGTTCTACTGGACGTTTGAACTTGGCATTGTCGATGGTTGCAAAATAAACGATTGCATCTTTATCCAGTTTGCTTGCATAGGACATAAAAGCAAAAATCGCCGCTGCCTGTGCCATCGCTTCAATAATCAGGACACCTGGCATAACAGGATGGTCTGGGAAATGACCATTGAAGAATGGTTCATTGGCTGTCACATTCTTAACCGCAACGATTTTCTTGCCAGCTTCCCAATCAAGGACTTTGTCGACCAACAACATTGGATAACGATGAGGAAGAAGTTCACGGATCTGATGGATATTCAATGTTTTCATTTTTCTTTTTCGTCTTTATTGGTTAAGGTTTTGATTGTTTTTTCAAGTTCGCGGATCTTATCGCGCATGGAACCCAGTCTCCGGATCAACACAGCGCTCTTTTCCCAGTCGCGGTGTGTCGCCAATGGATAGAACCCAGAATACACGCCCCGTTTTTCGATGGAGCTCTGTACAACACTGGATGCCGTGACATGGACACCATCAGCGATGGTCAGGTGCCCGCCAATCATGGCAGCACCACCAACGGTACAGTTCTTGCCGAATGTCGCACTGCCAGCGACACCGACGCATCCCGCCATCGCAGAATTCTCTCCGATATGACAGTTATGACCGATCTGGATCTGGTTATCCAGCTTGACACCATTTTCAACAATGGTGTCCGCAAGCGCGCCACGGTCAACCGTGGTGTTGGCCCCAATCTGGACATCGTTACCGATAATCACACGGCCTGTCTGCGGAATCTTGATCCAAACCCCGTTTTCGTTGGCAAAACCAAAGCCTTCGCAACCGATGACTGCTCCAGGGCGCAGAACACTGCGTTCACCGATTTCACATTCATACATGAATACGACACGTGGGAAGAAATGACATCCTGCACCGATCTTTGCATTACGGCCAATGAAACATCCTGCCTCGATATGGCAGTTATCACCAATCTTCACACCAGCTTCGATGGTGACGAAAGGACCAATGGTCGCACTAGGTGATATTTCAGCGGTTGGATCAACGCATGCAGTCGGATGAATGCCCGGCACCAAAGGTGTTTCTTTCATGCCCTGGAAGAGCTGTGCCGCACGGGCAAAATAGGCATATGGATTAGGGGCGATAATCCGGGACCCCGTAAAAAGGTCACCGACTATCTGATTGTCTTTTGGGGAGATGATGAGTGCAGCTGCTGTACAGCTACCGACTTCATTGCGCAGTTTTGGATTGGTCAGGAAGGTAATACTGTCACTTTTTGCATCCGTCAAAGGTGCAAAACCAGCAATATCAAGACTCCCATCACCAATCAGTTGACCGCCGAAGCGGTCAACCAGTTCTTGGAGTTTAATGGTCATTCTGAGTTTTGGATTAGTTGCCCAGTGCTTTCAGGACTTTTTCAGTGATATCAGCACGTGGGGAATGATAGACAGATTCGTTGACAATCAGATCATAGTTTTCTGATTTCGCAATCTTTTCGATTTCTTTCTTAGCGCGGTCAACAACCTTGGAATATTCTTCATTCTTGCGCTGCATCAGGTCTTCACGGTAAGCACGCTGTTTACGCTGGAAATCCTGACTCATGTCCGCCAGCTCACGCTGACGTTTCAGGCGTTCAGATTCAGACAGGACCGGCAGATCTTTATCCAGTTTTTCGCTCTTTGCTTTCAGGCGGGACTGGGTTTCACGCAGATCATTGAGACGTTTTGAAAAGTCGTTTTCCAGTCTCTTTTCAACTGCCTTGGCAGGAGCAGATTCACTCAAAATCCTATCGGCATCAACATACCCGACACGGTATTCCTGTGCCTGAGCCAGACCAAACGCACACAGACCGAAAGCCAATGCGGCAATTTTCTTAGAGCTCAGAATTGATTTAAAGAGATTTTTCACGATACTTCTCCTCCATTTATTAGATAACAATCAAATTATGCCACTTTTTAGAATTTTTAGAAGCCAGTACCCAGCTGGAACTGGAATGATTCTTTCTTGTCATCACTATCCGCATTCAATGGAACCGCATAACTCAGTTTAAGCGGTCCAATCGGTGACAGCCAACTGATACCAACACCTGCAGAGAATTTCAGATCGCCAATATCGTAGTTGGTGTCTTCGTCCCAGACATTACCGCCATCAACGAAGGCAAACCAACGCAATGTCCGGTCACCTTCCAGACCGCCAAACATTGGGAACTGGAATTCCGCATTACCGATAAGCCGCTTGGTACCACCAAGGTATTCACGGTCACCATCCCGATCACGTTCAACAGGCCCCATGGATGACCCTTCATAACCACGGACTGTACCGATACCACCCGCATAGAAATTCTTGAAGACCGGATAGGCTGTACCACCAAGACCTTTACCGTAGTCAATCATCCCGTTCAGACCAAAAGTACCACCACTGCCGACAGGCCAGAAATACTGATGCTGATAGGAGCCTTTGTAGTACTTCATGTCACCCAGCAGGGAAATTTCAAAGTTTGCTTTCTGATAACGGCCTTTGGTTGGAATCAACGAGGAATCTCGACTATCGCGCTGCCATGCCGCGGTCAACGGGATTGCATAAGCATCAACGGTCGCATCTTCAATCGGGAAGCCATTCTTATCGACCTTGACATCCCCAAAGTCCTTGGCAAACTTGACGTATTGACGAGGACTGTCGTCGTAGACATCGAGTTCTGTGTACTCCAGACCGATACCGAAGAAAATGCGGTCGATTTCGGTAACAGGCACACCGAATTTCAGATTACCACCAATGGTTGTGACCTTGTAGTCACTGTCATTGATCAAAGGCGGACGGACTGTACGGTAGAAAACCTCATAGCGACGGCTGACACCATCATCGGTGAAATAAGGGGTCGTCTGGCTCAACGAGATGGTTCTATAACGATGGCTGGTGTTGACGGTCAACGCCACATCATTACCGGTACCCGCAAAGTTATCCTGTTCGATAGAACCTGACAGCAGGAGTTTATCTTCCTGGGAAAAACCTGCACCAAGCATCAGGTTACCGGTTGGTTTTTCCTCAACCTTCAGCTTGACATCGACCTGATCAACAGTTCCTGGAACTTCAGGTGTCTCAACCTCAACTTTTGTGAAGAAGCCCAAGCGGTCAACACGGTCTCGTGAGCGCTTGATACTCTTGCCGTCATACCAGGAACCTTCCATCTGACGAAATTCACGACGGATGACTTCATCCCTTGTCTTGTTGTTGCCGACAATACTGATATTCCGGACATAGACACGTTTGCCTGGATCAATGAAGATGGTGAAGGAGACTTCCTTGTTTTCCTTATCTACTTCCGGCTGCGGATTGACATTGGCGAATGCATACCCAAAATTTCCCAGATATTCTGAGATTTTTTT
>CAVJQJ010000228.1:0-5082 GCA_963651715.1 Anaerovoracaceae bacterium | reverse complement strand
CGATGGCGATGCCTTTCCATTCGCACAGTTTTCTCAGGATTTCCCCTATCGCACGACGTTTCTCTCCGTAAAAGACCTGTCGTCTGTATTTCGGGGCAAAGACTATGTGGTACTTACAATTCCACTTCGTATGGGATAAGCTTTTGGTGCCACTCATGTGATTTCCTTCTTTCTGGTTTATTCGATTTGCAGTTGCTAGCCGCATTTCTTTTCTACCAGTTCTGAAGGTGTTTTCTCACCATAGCTGTAAGCTTTTTGGAACCCCCAGCTTAGCTGGGGGGTTTCTTATGACAAACAGAAAAAGCGGCTTGCGGGCCACTTTTTTCATGGGATGCTGCGCTGTCAGACGCCGGTCAGAATGACGCAAACTGGATGAGCAGCATATAGCAGATGGTGCCTCCCGCCATCGACAGCATCATCTGGCGCCGCCACAGGTGCAGGATGACGGTGAATGCAATCCCGATGATCTCATAGATGCCATGGTTGCCATGCACAAAATCGACATCCTTCAGGCAGTACACCACCAGCATCCCGAAAACAGCGGCAGGCAGGTAACGGCCGAGATACTGGACGAACGCCGGTGTCGTGCGGTTCTCGGAAAAAATCCAGAACGGCAGGAAGTGGGTGAGCACCGTGCCCAGCACACACATTGCCACGGTGATAATCTGTTCCGTCAGTGTCATGATGTGACCTCATCCTGCTGTTCAAGACGTTCCAATGGTCTGCGTATCAGCGTCAGCAGTGCAATCACAGCAATCATCGTCGGGATCATGAAGGAATCCGGTCCGAAAATCGCGAGACAGAGCGCCGAGGCACCCAGTCCGATATAAGCGGAATGATGGTGCCTCTCCTTCTTCCACTGTTCGAGGAAAATCACCACAAACATCGCTGTCATCACGAAACCGATGCCCCGGGTGCTGAAGTTGATGACCGAACCCAGCAGTGCGCCGATGGTTGCACCGGATACCCAGTAGATCTGGTTCAGGAGATTGACGAAAATCATGAACCAGCCGCGGTCGACATCTGCAGGCGGTTCTGTCGTGTAGTTGATGGAAAACGACTCATCGCACATCCCGAAAATCAGGTACGGCTTTTTCCAGCCCATGTTCTTGTACCGGTCCAGCATCGACAGCCCATAGAACAGATGCCGTGCCTGGATCAGGAATGCCATGATGAACGTCTGGATCGGGGCAAACGGATTCAGCAGCATCGAGACACAGACAAATTCAAGCGAACCGCCAAAGACCGTGATGCTGATGAGCAGGGGGTAGAGGAAAGAGAACCCCGAGGTGTGCATGTAGATGCCATACGCCATCCCCAGGAACAGGAATCCTGCAAAAATCGGGAGGGTATGAGGAAATGCGGCCTTCAGGGCTTTCCATTTCATGCGGGTGTCTCGGGTAATGGCTTGAAAAACCTGAGATTATAGCGGAATCGGGGAAGATGGACAGCAGATGACGCGTTTTACATGGTGAATGTATCATGTTGTCCTGAAATCGGTTGTGTCGATAATAAGTTACATTTGTTTCGTTATAGAGTATAGTATTAAGGTGCCTTCTAGCATGGTCTAGAGGGATTGGATCAATCTATTCTGGGGGGTAAGCCATGAAAATTCCAGCTATTGAAATCGGTATCAAAGACAAGGACCGTTTGGCAATTGCAGACGGTCTTTCCAAGATGCTCGCAGACAGCTTCTGTCTGTACCTGAAAACCCATAACTACCATTGGAACGTCCGGGGGCCAATGTTCCAGACACTGTACAACATGTTCATGGACCAGTACACCGAGCTGTGGAACGCACTCGATGAGATTGCAGAACGGATCCGCTCACTCGGTTTTCCGGCTCCGGGCACCATGGCGGAATATCTTGAGATCTCTGACGTCAAGGAAACCGCAGGCGTGCCGTCGGCTGAGGAAATGATTGTCGATGTCATCATCACCTCACAGATTGTCACCAAGACCGGCCGCAAGGTGCTGGCGCTGGCAGACAAGGCAAACGACCAGCCAACCGCTGACCTGATGACCCAGCGTCTGCAGATCCATGAAAAGAACGCATGGATGCTGTGCAGCCTGCTCGACAGCAAATCCGCATAATCTGAGTGGTTGCTTATCGGTAACCTGTAGGTACTTAACAACAGACACGCCAGGTGGAAACGCCGGGCGTGTTTTTCTGTCTGTTCAATACTTTCCAAATGCGAATACTGTGCCTGCTGTGAGATAATCCTGCCACTGTGGTGGGACACTGATAGTTTACTCATGCCAGGCAGGGAAGACCTTGAATCATATCGTCAAGATCCCGCCAGTTGTCTTTCTGATGGCTTTGTTTGAAGTCTGAATCAGAATAACCGGCGGAAAGCGGTGAATCGGAAATTCATAGGGATTTTTAGGAGAATCCTGAAAATCCATGTGTCTGCCTTTGAGTTTAATTGCCTTTCTGTTTTATTGATTTTGTCCTTCGTTTTTGTCTGTTAAAAGCGGGTGGGATTTGGGTAAGAATGGTATATCAAGAGATGAAATAATCATCTGATCCGCCTATCGATTGATGACCTTATCCCGGTTGTAGATGTTGTCGAGCAGTATCTAACCAAGAGAAAGATAATGAACCGTATATTCAAGGTGATTTTCAGCAAGGTGCTGGGAATCAACGTGGTCTGTGGAGAACACGCCAGGAGCCACGGCAAGAAATCATTGAAAGCATTGGCCACCGTAGCCTTGGCAGCGGGGCTTGCGTGCGTTTCCGGGCAGGCGATGGCGGCAGGTGAGTCTTCGTATACGGTTGATGGGAAGACGCCACCATATACTGCTCTTAAGAATGTGACATACACAATATGGAAACATGCCAATACTTCTCCTTATTATAAGTTTGTGTTCTATACGAGCGTTGCTCCTGAAACTGATGTGGCGCCAAGTGGCAGATCATTGGCCATTGCTGTCAGCAATGGCCAGTATGACGGCCAGGGGATTGGCTGGGCAGGCAAGGAAGGGAGCTTTGTGGCAGGTGCCGCCTGGTTGCCGGTTTCTGATACTGCTCTGACGGGCACTGTTTCGAACAATGCACTGATCGTGACAAGTTGGTATTTGGGCGGACCAGCGGATACCGGATACTCTAGTGTGTTGGAGGTTGTCGGCGCGTATTCGAGTGCTTCGGGCGGGATGACTGGCAATACAGTGACCTTGACCGACATCAACAACCATAATGCCCTGAAGCCTGATGGACCACAATCCCCTAGTAGTGCACAACCTGGTCCGAGACCTACTGGTCCAATCGAGATTTATGGTGCCCATGCGATGGCAGCTACTGAATTGACGGGTAATCGTGTCACGATTCAGAACAGTGTTTTCAGTAATGCCGAAATTGCAGGGGCGAGGACGGAGTCCACATCAGCTGATGTAAAGCTCACGAATAACAGCGTTTCTATTGGTGATTCAACTGAACCGATGACCATCAGTTCAGGACAGATTTATGGAACCTTTGGGAAAGGTGGTCAGGCAACAGGTAATACTGTTACCTTGACCAACGTCAGCCTCACAACAGGCGATAAAGGGGCGGATGTCTATGGCGGTTATATCGATGGTACAGGAAGTGCATCTGGCAATATCGTCAACCTGACTGATTCGATCATTGCAGGTACTGTTTATGGTGGTTATGCCAATGGTGCTGCGGTAGATGCAGAAGGTGTCACCAACACCATCAATACGAGCGGTACTGTGAATGTGGACAATATTGCTGGTTTCAGTGCAGTCAATGTCAACTCAGGCATACTGACCGCGGACAATATTCAGGCAACGTATGGCACGGTCAATGTTGGTTCAGGCAATCAGGATGCAATGTTGGTTGTGACTGCCGGTCAGAATACGTTGGCCAATCTGGCTATCAATACCGCCGATAGCAAGGTAAGTCTGGCATCCAAAGATGCTGATACAACCTATACCGTCACCAACCTGACCAACAAAGGCACCGTGGAAGTTACTGGCGGTGATGTCCACATCATAACCCTGACCAATGACAAGGACGTCAAGATCAATGTTGGCAAGCTGACGCTCAATACCATCAGCAGTTCAGCCGGGGCAACGGGCAATGTGACCGTTGGCGATACCTACAATACCTATAATCCAGCTGGATGGGATGAAACAAAAGATCCAGTCTATGACTCAGAATTGGTGCTGCTTAGCAATGCCACGATTACCGAGAATCTGACCGTCAACCGTGACGGCAAGGCAGACAGTGATGTGGAACTCACGGTGAATGGCAATCTCACCAATGCAGGGGAAATCACCAACAGCGGTACATTGGATGTGGCAGGCAGCATCACCAACAGTGGCACCCTGGGCAATAGCGGTGACATCTCTGCGGCAAGTGTCGCTAACACTGGGGATATAACCGTCTCCGCAGGTTCCCTGGCGGTAGCGGGTACGCTGGACAATGATGGTGACCTGACGGTATCTGGTGGCTCGGTCAACGCGGATACCTTCGATAACTCTGATACAGCGCTGATGAATGGTGGTAAGACAACTGTCACCAACCTGATAAACACTGCAGGGACCATGACCGTCAGTGGTACCGCGGATGTCGATGTGACCAGTGCAACAAACGATGGCACGTTGAATGTCACCGGTGGCGATTTGGCGGTAGCAGGTACGCTGGATAACAACAAGACTCTTAATGTGAGTGGCGGTGCTGTCTCCGCCGACACACTGAACAACGACGATACAGCAAACCTGAGTGGTGGCGATATCGATGTCACCAACCTGACGAACAGCAGTACGGGCACCATGACCATCAGCGGCACGGCGGATGTCGATGCGGCCAGTGCGACGAACGATGGTACGTTAACTGTCAGCGGCGGTGATCTGTCAGTAGCTGGCACCTTGGACAACGACAGCAACCTGACCATATCCGGTGGCTCAGTCAGTGCGGATACCCTCGACAACTCCGATACGGCGTTGATGGATGGTGGTAAGTTGTGGAAAACAGTCTGTGCCTCATCGTCAGTCATCCCAGCAAGTCTGTCTTTGGCAGAATGAGCCTGTAACGGATTCTGTGGAAATTCAAAATCTGATAATTTAGGAGAAAATCAGAAT
>CAVJQJ010000227.1:0-13906 GCA_963651715.1 Anaerovoracaceae bacterium | reverse complement strand
TCACCGCACCGACATAGACCAGCACCAGGATCATGGCGAGGAACTCAGCCTGCAGGAAAATCCACAGGACAGCCGCATTGAAAAAACAGAGCACAAGGAACAGCACCGCCCTGACGGGATTTTTCGCCGTCACAACGCACACTGCCGACACAACCAGTATGGCGGCAAAGAAATAGAACAGCGCTGTCTCAAACAATTCCATAAACACAATCCATCGGTCAGCGGTAAGGCGCATCTGCCGCCTTGGCTTCCCGGATTTCCTTCTCAAATTTCTCACCCACCGTCAGCAGGGTATCCTTTGCAAACAGCAGGTCTTTTTTCTCATCCGCAATATATTCAAACTGCTGCGTCTGCACAATAGCGCCGACAGGACAGGCTTCCTCACACATCCCGCAGAAAATACATCTGCTCTGGTCAATCTCATAACTGACGGCACTGCGGTGACCATCCTTGTTCGGACCGATCACAATCCTGATGGCCTGAGCTGGACAGGCTGACTCGCACAGTTTGCAGCCGATGCATTTCTCAGCCCCCTGCTCATCCCTGACCAACGCATGCATTCCCCTGAAACGTGGGGAATATGGCGTCCTTTCCTCTGGATAACGCACCGTCGCCTTACGGCGGAACATGACCCTCAGGGTAAGGAACATCCCCTGCAGCATCTCTGCCAGAGAAAATGTCTTGATCCAATGTTTCAGCATGTTCCTATCCCCTACATCCAGATATTCAACGGTGTCTGCATCCAGCAGGCGACGAAAACAAGATAAACCAATGTCACAGGGATAAGAACCTTCCACCCCAGACGCATGATATGGTCATAGCGGAAACGGGGAAAAGTCGCCCGTACCCAGATAAAGGTAAAAACCACAACCGATGTCTTGGCGGAAAGCCATATCCATCCGGGAACCCATGACAGGAACGCCCAGTCGAACGGAGGTAGCCACCCCCCCAGGAACAGGACAGACGCCACGGCGGAAAAGAGAATGACATTGGCATATTCCGCCATGAAGAACATGGCAAACGCCATGCCCGAATATTCAACCATATGGCCGGCAACGATTTCAGACTCCCCTTCGATGGAGTCGAAAGGATGGCGGCCCGTTTCTGCAATCGCACAGATGATATAGACAACAAACAATGGGAAAAGTGGAATCCAGTTCCATGACAGACAGGTCAAACCCATAGAGGCAAAAAATCCCTGCCCCTGTCCAATCACAATATCTGACAGGTTCAGGCTGCCCGAGACCATCAGAACCGTCACCATGACAAACCCTAACGGAATCCCGAACGAAATCATCTGAGCCGCCGCACGGACAGCGCCCATCAGGGCAAACTTGGAGTTGGATGCCCAACCTGCCAGCATCACACCATAGATGCCCACTGAGGTAATCGTCATCAGGAACAGCAGGCCAGCATTCAGATCCGCCAGGACAATCTCTGGTCCAAACGGCATCACGACCCATGCGGTCAGGGCAGGAACAATCACCAGCACCGGTGCCAGCCAGAAAAGCACCTTGTCCGTTTTCTCAGGAACAATGATTTCCTTCAGCAGCAGTTTGAAGGCATCGGCAATTGGCTGGAGCAGTCCCAATGGCCCGACACGGTTTGGCCCCAGACGGGCATGCATCCAACCAATGACCTTGCGTTCCCACAGCGTCAGGAACGCCATCAGCCCCATCACTGGCAGGATGACAATACCGATCTTGATCATCAGCCAGACAATGAACCAGAACCGGCCGAAAATCATTTCACCGTAATAATGGGTAAGACTGAGAAGCTGGTCCATCATAAGCGTTCCACCCTTATCCATCCATCAACGGGACCAAGCATCGCAGTATCCAGATGACCGGAAACCACCCGGACAACCGTATCAGGCAATGTTTTATCCAGACAGACCGGCAGAACCTGTTCACCGCTGTCCTGAATGACGCGGATACGGTCACCATCAGCCAGTCCCAATGACTCGAACAGGCTGACAGGCAGATGCGCAACAGGTGCCATAGCCTGCCTTGTTTTCTGCAGGGAAGGTGCCCGACGGACAATCACATCCCCAAAAAGCGCAGGCATATCGCCAAGCCTTGTATAACCATCTTCAACCGCAGGCTGATACATCACCGGCTGACCACTGCGGTTGTTCAGCACCTGTGTCAGGTCGATGCCTGACAGACAGGCATCCCGGACTTCATCTGGGGTATTGAAATCAAATCCAGCCTGATCAAGGAAATTGCCCAGCACACGCAGGACTTTCCAGGCGGGTCTGGTTGCTTTCAGTGGCAGAGCCGCAGCACTGAATGACTGAACCGCTCCAGCCATATTGATATAGGTACCAGCCGTCTCTGTAAAAGGAGCAACCGGCAGCATGACATCGGCATAGTCCATCCCATGCTGGAACGGTGACATGACCACAACCATCTCAGCCTGTTTCAACACGGCAGACATCGCAGGCTGATTGCAGGATTCCAGCTCCGGCTCAGTATGCAGCAGCAGGAATGCCTTGGAGGTTTCTGACGCAATCGATTTCAGGGAAATACCGGATGAAGGTGCTGGATAGGCCTTGGCAACCAGACCACCGACACCATTGGCGCCTGCTGGGAAACAGCCCAATACAGCACCGACCGTATCTGCCAGCCATTCAGCGATTGAAAGAATCTGTGATGACTGCTGATGCTGGAGCGCCAATGCCCCCAGGAAAACCGCTTTCCGCTCACCGGACAGCAGGGAATCGGCAATAACCTCAGCTTCATGGGATGGCTCAACCGCTTCAATACCTACAGGAACCGCAACGCCTTTTTTCCGGGCAACCGCATGAACCACTTCTGCCAGCAGTTTCAGCCAATCGACAGGCGCACCGATCAGCTGTTCCTTGACAGGCATCAGCCAATCCTCATCCATCGCATGGATACGGGAAACCTCAGCGCCATCGGCCACGGCTTTCCGGAAGCGGACAGCCAACAGCGGAGATTCCTCACGCAGGCAGGCGCCAACCACCAGCATACGGTCGAGTTTCTCAACAGCGTCCACCGGCATTCCCAACCAAGGCAGCACCTTGCCATCCAAGGAAACATCCTGTTGACGCAGACGGTATTCAATCTTTTCACTGCCCAGCGAACGCATCAGCTTCTGGAGCAGATACAGTTCTTCCAACGTCGCCTGGGGAGAAGCCAACGCAGCCAATGCGCCATCACCATGATCCTCGGCGATATGTCTCAGCCCATGGGCCACATAACTCAACGCCGTCTGCCAGTCAGTCTCAATCCATTCACCACCCTGTTTGACCATCGGCACCGTCAGACGGTCCGCACCATTCAATGCCTCATAAGAGAAACGGTCCCGATCGGAAAGCCAGCACTCATTGATGGCATCATTGTCTATCGGCAGAACCCGCTTGACCAGTCCGTCCTGCGTCTGGACATTCAGGTTGGAACCCAGACTGTCATGTGGGCTAACAGATGGATGGGAAACCAGTTCCCATCCTCGGGCAGTGAAACGGAATGGTCTGGATGTCAATGCACCGACCGGACAGACATCAATCAGATTACCGGACAGTTCCGAACTGACCCAGTTTTCAGGGAAAGGCGCAAACTCGACCTTCTCGCCGCGGTTCATCATGCCCAGTTCCATCAGCCCGGCAACTTCCTGACCGAAACGGACACAGCGGGTACATTGGATACACCGGCTCATATCCTGCATGGAAACCAAGGGACCGATGTCTTTGACAAAGACAACGCGTTTTTCCCCCTGATAACGGGAAACATCCGCCCCATATTCAACCGAATAATCCTGCAGACGGCATTCACCGCCCTGATCGCAGACAGGGCAATCGAGAGGATGGTTGATCAACAGGAATTCCATCACCGCTCTGCGGGCAGCTTTCACCTGATCGGAATCCGTATGGATCACCATACCTTCCGTGACAGGGATTGCACAGGCGGGTACAGGCCGGGTCATCTTCTCAACATCGACCAGACACATCCGGCACCCCGCAGCCACGGAGAGCTTTTTGTGGTAGCAGAAATGCGGTACAACCACGCCTGCATCAAGCGCAGCCTGCAGGACGGAACTGCCTTGTTCCGTCTGGACCTTTCTGCCATCGATTTCGATTTCCATTACCTGTCCTGCCCACTGCCATCAGCAGTCAGACATTTTCCCTGTTCAATATGTTCTAAGAATTCGCTACGGAAATGCTTCAGGAAAGACCTGACAGGCATCGCCGCCGCATCACCCAGTGCGCAGACGGTGCGTCCCTGGATATTGGCCGCCACAGAATCCAGCAGATCGATATCCGCAGGAACCGCCGTACCCTGTTCTATTTTTTCTAGCAGACGCACCATCCAGCCGGTACCCTCACGGCATGGCGTGCACTGTCCACACGATTCATTTCGGTAAAAACGGGTGATATTCAGCAGTGCATGCACCATATCACGGCTCTCATCCAATACGATGACACCGCCCGTCCCCATCATGGACCCTGCCTTGGCAATCGCGTCATAATCCAAGGTCAGATTCATCATAACATCACCGGGAACAACAGGCGCTGAAGAGCCTCCTGGGATAACCCCCTTGATGCGCCGCCCCCCAGGAACACCACCGGCCAGCTCGAGCAGGTCCTTGAACGGCGTTCCCAATGGCAGTTCGTAACACCCTGGATGGACAACATCCCCACAGATGGAGAAAATCTTGGTCCCAGGATTGCCGTTCCGTCCCAATGATGCGTAAGCCTCACCACCCATCGCCATGATGAATGGCACATAAGCCAAAGTCTCGACATTATTGATGGTTGTCGGCTGGCCATATAACCCGCGCTGTGCAGGGAATGGAGGCTTGAAACGGGGTTGCCCACGCTTGCCCTCAATCGATTCCAGCATCGCGGTTTCTTCACCGCAGACATAAGCGCCAGCCCCATGAACAGCATACAGATTGAAATCGACACCAGACCCTAGGATATCCCTACCCAGGAATCCTGCCGCCTTTGCCTGCTCAATCGCTTCCTCAAACCGGAGGTAGATCTGCATGATCTCACCATGGATATAGATATACCCAACAGTAGTACCCATGACATAAGCCGCCAGGACCATGCCTTCAATCACTGCATGCGGGTTATAGCGGAGAATATCCCTGTCCTTGAAGGTCCCTGGCTCACTTTCATCCGCATTGCAGATCAGGTACTTCTGCCCATCATAATCCTTGGGCATAAAGCTCCATTTGACCGCAGTCGGGAAACCCGCGCCACCACGGCCACGCAGACCTGCTGCCCTGACTTCCGCCTGGACAGCTTCAGGGGCAATCTTCTCGGTCAATACCCGTCTCAGCTGGACATAACCACCACGCGCAACGTAGTCGTCCAATTTCCAGTTCTCCCCTGTCAGCCCAGCGAGCAGCAGCGGTGAAAGATGACGGTTATGCAGACAGGTCATGATTTCAGTTTCTCCAGCAACCTGTCGATTTTCTCTTTCGACATCTGCATATGCATTTCCCGGTCATTGACCAGAATCACGGGACCATCGCCGCAGGCGCCCATGCATTCACTTTCCACCAGCGTGAACAGACCATCCGGCGTTGTCTCACCAAAACCGATACCCAGTCTGTCTTTCAGGTAGTCAGTCAGTTTTTCACTGCCAGACATTTCGCATGGCAGATTGCCACAGATAGACAGCTTGTACTTTCCGACAGGATGGGTATTGAAAAGGCTGTAGAAACTTGCAACCTCCCTGACTGCCGCAGCAGGGACTTTCAGATAATCCGCAATCTCCTGCATGACATCAGCAGACAGCCATCCCTTCTCCTCCTGTGCAACCGTCAATGATGCGATGACCGCAGACAGTTTCTTGGTCAGCGGGAACTTGGCCAGCTCTTTTTCAATCTTCTGATAGGATGCTTCACTCAACAGCATAATCCGCCCTCAACGGTCAACTTCCCCAAACACAATATCGATACTGCCGATTGCCGCAACCAGGTCAGGAATCAGATGTCCCTTGACCAGTTTTTCAAATCCCTGCAGATGCACAAATGAAGGCGCGCGGATCTTCATCCTGAACGGCTTGTTCGCCCCATCTGAGACAAAATAGATGCCGAACTCCCCTTTTGGCGCCTCAACAGCGCCATACGCTTCGCCTCGAGGCAGATGGAATCCCTCTGAATACAGCTTGAAGTGATGGATCAGTTCTTCCATGCCAGACTGCATCTTTTCCCGAGGTGGCGGTGAAACACGATAGTCACTGGACTTGATGGGACCAGGATGCTTTCTCAGCCAATCCACACACTGACGGATGATACGGTTCGACTCACGCAGCTCCGCCACACGGACCAGATAGCGGTCGTAACAGTCACCCTCCTTGCCGACAGGAATCTCAAATGCCAGCCTGTCATAAACCTCATAAGGCTGCTTCCTGCGCAGATCCCATGCGACACCGGAACCCCGGATCATCGGCCCAGTAAAACCATTCGCCATCGCCTCTTCAGGTGAAATCACACCCACACCGACCAGACGCTGCTTCCAGACACGGTTATCGGTCAACAATGTTTCGTACTCATCCACACAGGCAGGGAAACGGTCGGTGAACCGTTCAATGAAATCCAGCAGGGATCCCTGACGGTTCTCATTGAGCTGTGCCACACGCTTGTCACTCTGGAAGCGGGTTTTCTTGAACTGAGGCATACTGTCCGGCAGGTCACGGTTGACCCCCCCGGGACGGTAATACGCCGCATGCATACGGGCACCGCTGACGGCCTCATAGCAGTCCATCAGATCCTCACGTTCACGGAATGCGTACAGGAACACAGCCATTGCCCCCAGATCCAACGCCTGGGAACCGATCCACAGCAGATGGCTCATGATGCGTGTGATCTCATCGAACATCACACGGATGTACTGCGCACGGATGGGGACATCAATCCCCAGCATCTTTTCCGTTGCCATGACATACGCATGCTCACTGCACATCATCGAGACATAATCCAGACGGTCCATATAAGGCAGTGCCTGCAGATAAGTCCGTTTCTCAGCCAGTTTCTCCGTCGCACGGTGAAGCATCCCGATATGTGGATCGGCACGGACAACCGTTTCACCGTCCAGCTCGAGAATCAGACGCAGCACACCATGCGCGGCGGGATGCTGTGGCCCAAAGTTAAGCGTGTAGTTCCGGATCTCAGCCACGGTTTCCTCCCTTGTCACGGATAACCCTCGGCGTAATCTCACGGGGTTCTATGGTGACCGGCTGGTAGACAATCCGCTTCTGAGACTCGTCATACCGCATTTCCACATACCCCTGGACAGGAAAATCCTTGCGGAACGGATGCCCGGTAAAGCCATAATCGGTCAGGATACGGCGCAGGTCTGGATGCCCCTCAAACAGGATGCCATAGAGATCGAACGCCTCACGTTCAAACCAGTTGGCGGATGGCCAGACAGGCATCAGTGTCTGCACCTGAGGCTTCTCATCATCCTCGGCAAACACACGGACACGGAGACGGCAGTTATGGGTCAAAGACAGCAGATGGACAACCACCGCAAAACGGGGATAGTCCAGATGGGATTCACCGCCATATCCCTGATAATCAACACCGCACAGATCGATAAGTTCCTCGAAACGGAAACCCTCATCATCACGCAGTACCTGCATCACATCGCGGTAACCTGCTGATGGCACAACCATCGTCACCTCACCGAAGGCAACCGAAACAGTCACGCCTTCCGCTTCAAATCGGTCTTTCAGTTTTCCCGCCAGTTCTTCCGGATTTCTCTGCATCAGCATCTCCGTTACTGGCGGGCAATGGTGGATGTGCGCTTGACCTTGGTCCGCAGCTGCATCAGGGCATAAAGAAGCGCTTCTGCAGTTGGCGGACAGCCTGGCACATAGATATCGACAGGCACAATGCGGTCACATCCCCTGACGACAGAATAGGAATCATGGTAATAACCGCCACCGTTCGCACAGGACCCCATCGACACCACCCAGCGGGGCTCTGCCATCTGGTCGTAAACCTTGCGGAGCGCAGGCGCCATCTTGTTGCAGAGGGTACCCGCAACAATCATCAGGTCAGACTGACGGGGAGATGGTCGGAAGAACGTCCCGAAACGGTCCATATCATAACGGGCGGCAGAACTGTGCATCATTTCCATCGCACAGCAGGCAAGACCGAAAGAAACCGGCCAAAGAGATCCCATACGCAGCCAGTTGATTGCACTGTCCAGCGTCGTTGTCACAAAACCTTTTTCAAGCAGACCGTCAATTGCCACAGATTACTCCCAGTTGAGTGCGCCTTTTTTCCAGATATAAATGAACCCCACCAGCAGTTCCGCCAGGAAAATCATCACAGCCACAAACGCCTGGAAACCCAGCTCACGCATGGAAGTCGCCCAAGGGAACAGGAATGCGGTTTCCACGTCAAACAGGATGAAGAGAATCGCAATCAGGTAGAAACGCACATCGAACTTGGCGTGCGCTTCTTCAAATGGCGCAAACCCGCACTCATAGATGGAATTCTTTTCCGCATCCGGACGATGCGGTCCAAGGATACGCCCCAGGACAAGGGAAAAGACACCGAATGTCAGTGCGGCCAGCAGAAAGAGAAACACCGGCAGATAATGTTCTGGAGTCATTCAGCACCTGAAACTGATGGGTTGATGAACAGCTGATGCCATACCGATAAATACGGAATCCGTAAGAATCAGGGGACACTCACACCAAACTAACATAATACACCACTGGGACATATTCGCCCAGAAGACGGCTTGGCTTTCACCGAAACATCCCTGAGAGAAAACGGAAAAATCAGCACTTGAACTCAGGATAGACGGGGTTTGAAAAATCCGCATCAATCTTTACAAAAGCTAACAACCCATCCAGATGCAGTCACAGGGATGATCTGGATGGATCCGCTCAATCATATAAACACACATAAAACAGAAAAACCGTGAAAGTCTGAATCTTTCACGGTTTTCCATTGACCGGCATCAAGACGGTGGATACATGTTTGGCAGATCCCAGCGGATGTTGGTGACAGGGTTCGGATTGCCATCCACACAGAGTGTATATTCCGCATCTTCACGAGACTGGGCGAAATACCTGTCCGCAACCTGATAACCCATCAGTTCAGCCATGACAAAGGCGAATGATGCGGTGTTGAAACGCTTGCTACCATGAATCTGTACCAGATGCTTCTCAACCGCCTTGCGGAATGCCGTGATATAGGCACTGTTTGAAGACCACGCATAGAATGGCACATCATACTGGCTGCCCGCCATATCCGCTGTACCATGCCCCAGATTCACAATCTCACCATGGTCGGGGATATAGATGAACAGCGTCTCACTGTCACCATGTTTGGTCAACTGCTCCTGTACTTTGTCGATATGCCCGATGGCCGCATCATAGTGGCGGTAATTCTCTTCGGATTTTTCCGCCAGCCTGTAGTCATCATCATCATGACGGTCGGCATACCACATATGCCCACCCCAGCCATGGTGAACCAGAACCTGTTTGTTCTGATTGAATTTCTCGACAAGCGGTGGCACCAGCACATCATCACGCCCGGAATCAAAATAGGTTGTCTGCTGAGCCTGCTGGGCAACAATCCTGACCAGGGTGTCATGGATGCCGGTTGAGGTCTGACGGGAGAACCATGCCGTTTCATAACCGGCATTTTTCGCCATATCCAAGACCCCCATATTCTCGTAGAACGGCTCTTCATTCCTTGAGGATGCAAAAGTCATGATACGGACAACTGAGTCACGGGTCACTGCGGCAGATGCAATCCCGTCATAGAAAGCTGCATGGACAGGATCCTTCCGCATCCGCATCATGAAGAAATCCGTACCATGCTCATAGCCATAAGCCCCATGATGACCACGCCAGTCGGTTTCACCCAGCATAATCACAATCCGGCGGGGCAGATGCCTGTCAGTTCCCTGTGCTGGCAGAAAAATCCCTTCTGGCAGAGTCCGTTCCTTGTGCGAAGCTTCTGCCATCCGCCGCTGGATAGACACATACTGCCCAACCATCGTTGGATAGCGGTAAGCCAATGAATTGATATACCGCTGTTTCATTTTCTCAGCAGGAAACTTCATGAACTCATAAGACTGGCTGTATTGGACACCCAGGATGGCAGGCACAACCACCTCAGCCAATGGCGCAAACGACAGGCAGGCGAACAGGCCCCAGCCAATCCAGCCTGTACGTGAAGTCTTCCATGTCAGCAACCAGAAGACAATAAAGAAACAGACCATGGCAGCCCATGGGAACCATCCCAGAAATTCAAGGAAACCTGCTGTTTCACTGCTGTTTGTATCCATTGCCGAAGCAATCTGCCCATAATGGAGCAGTGCGTTGTAAACCTTGGCGCTGGTGGCATGGACGGTTGCCCAGAAGGTCACCAGCAGCAATGCGGGATAACGCAGCCAGCCACCGGCACGCAGGAGGATAAAAAACAGGAGCGCATCGAGCGGAATCCAGATCTCAAGTCCCCATTCGAGAAAAGGACTGTCATCCAGAGGTTTCTCAAGACAGTAATTCCTGAAAAGCCAGATACCGGCAATCAGGACAACCAGCAGAAAGATAGTCGGGATATTCCAGCTGTCTTCAATTTCCTGAACAAAGCTACGCCAATCCTTCCAGAACGGAAGCGTCCGTTTCTTCCGCTCCCTTGGAGGCTGGATCAGCTTTTTGATGAATGACATCATGATCAGAAAATTTCCTGTCAATCGATGAAACGATGCTGAAAAAAATAACGCCCACAGGAAAAACAGGGCGTTGAATCAACAAAAACCCCGTTAAGCAGCAACTTAACGGGGTTATCCCTAGAACTGTCAGACACCGACAGCTCGATGTATTCTGGTGCGGGCGGCGAGACTTGAACTCGCACGGCTTGCGCCACTACCCCCTCAAGATAGCGTGTCTACCAATTTCACCACGTCCGCGTAGAGGTTGGATTATCGCAGTATCTCCCTTTTTCGGCAACCCCTATCCGACAGGGAACTGAAATTATTTTTTCGCTGGCACAGTGCCCAGAGGCGCCTGAGAGCCGGCTTTTGCACCAGGAACAGCATCAGCACCAGGAACAGCGCCCGCACCGGTTGCATCCTTGGCATCAGGCTGTTCAGCCTTTTTCTGTTCAGCAGGAGCACCGTCCTTGTTCTGCAGTTTTTCAATCACACTGTTCTGGGATGGCGCACGGTAAGGACCGAAATATGCCATCGCCAGAGTCGCCAGGAAGAAAACCGCAGCCAGAGCGGCAGTGATCTTTGCCAGGAAGTTGCCAGAGCCGGAAGCGCCGAAAAAGCTGCTGGAACCACCAGCACCCATAGCGCTGCCGCCACCAAAAGCGGCACCTGCATCAGCTCCTTTGCCCTGCTGCAACAGAACCAGCACAATCACTGCCAACGCAGAAATAACCTGTACGATAAGAATGAGTTTGAACAGCATGTTTTTTCCTGTATCAATCCAATAATTTTAAAAATCTATCACTGCTTTGCGGATGCCAGCTTGGCAATCGCCAGAAAATCTTCAGCTTTCAGGGCGGCACCACCAATCAGGCCGCCATCAATATCCGGCATTGCCAGAAAACTTTCTGCATTGGAAGGCTTCATACTGCCCCCATACAGAATCCTGACAGTATCCCGAGCTTCAGGATTCCTGCCAGCCAGCAATCTGCGGATCATTGCATGGACGGCCTCTGCCTCTTCAGGAGTCGGTGTCTTGCCGGTACCGATTGCCCAGATAGGCTCATATGCAACAATAAGATCGCAGATCTCTTTATCTTCGAGAACTCTCAGGACCACGTTGATCTGACGTTCAACAATCTCCTGTGTCCTGCCATCTTCTTTTTCTTCAAGGGTCTCGCCAACACAGACAATCGGCTTCAGGCCACCTGCCAGCGCACGCTGGACCTTTTCAGCAACCACATCATCGGTCTCACCACAGAATTCCCTGCGTTCAGAATGACCGATGATTGCGTAACGGCAACCAAAATCCAGCAGCATACGGGTGGATACCTGACCAGTATACGGACCCACAGCATGAGAAGACACATCCTGAGCCCCCAGAAAGACATCCGTCTGATCCAACAGCATCTGGCACTGAGCCAGATAAGGGAATGGTACACAGACACCCAAATCACAGCTAATACCGGAAAGACCAGAACGGACATCGTCCAACAGCTCCGCATTCACAGCCAGGCTGCCATTCATTTTCCAGTTTCCGACAATCAGTTTCCGCATCATGCTGTTCCCTGAATTCACGTAATCTTAGATTTTATCGTGTTACAACCAATTCGGTCAATTAAAAAGGCTTTAAAAACAGGCCTATCCAAGAATAAGGCTACGGTACTGGCCATCATCACCTAATTCATCATCGCCCTCGATTTCCAGCCCGTCCGGATTGTTCAGGCCACCCTGCCTGATTTCTTCATCTGTCGCAGGACGGACATCGGTCACATTCAGCTCAAAACGCAAGGCAATCCCTGCCAGCGGATGGTTGCCATCCAGCACCACCTTGCCATCGGCAATCTGTTCAACACGGTAGATGACAGGTTCTTCAGATGGTGCATCGTCAGGCACCCCCTCAAACTGCATGCCGACCTCCAGCGGATCTGGAAAGAGATCACGGTCCTCTACACGGACAAGCATCGCGTCATATTCCCCAAACGCATCTTCAGGCTCAACCTGGATACGGGTCTTATAACCGCTTTCCTGACCGTCCAATGCCTTTTCGAGTGGCGGCATGATGTCGTCGTAGCCACCATGCAGGTAAACAATTGAATCAAGCCCTTCGTCAATCGGGTTGTTTTCCGCATCAGTTAGACTGTACTGGACAGTCACCACCATATTCTTGGCAATCTTCATCGTGGTTTACCCCTATAAATAGATTGAACTTCGCTCCATTATACAGAGTGACTGGCATGAACTCATCATGCAGACACCCAGCCGTAGCCAGAGTGACATAAAAAATGTTTATCCTGCAGGCAACGAAAAAATAGATGACGGGAAAAGCCATTTCAACGTGGCATTTTCCATTGCGATATAAATTTTCACTACAGGAAAACACAAAAAAACACCCGTTGTAACAAAACCCGCATGCCAATAATAAAAAGGCTGGGATTTTCGTATTTTCCCGCTTATTTTTTCATCAAAAAAACCTGATTCCGGGCAAATAAAAGCCAAAATTGATGAAAAAAGATACATTTTGTTACACTTTCAACCGACCTTTTTCAGGTGACGTTCCCATTCTTTGCAACCAAGAAGCAGGAATTATTTAAATGGCCAAGACAGTGTTGCTTCTTCGCAAATAACCTATTTCAAGTAAAAAAAACTCTGCGACAGCGATAAAAGATTCGCTATAATTTCTCACCTAGAGAGCAGTTGAACCCGACTTTTTGGGAAGGATTCGGTGCCCTCTCCGAAAGGTAGTAACTATTACCGGTAATTAATCTGATCATTTTTAACTAAGGATTTAAAATGAAAAAAACTCTGTTCGTAGCAGGCCTGCTGGCTCTGGCTCTGACCGCATGTGGTAAAAAACCTGCAGCTTCTGGTTCCGCAGCAGCTTCTGCTTCTGCTCCAGCAGCTTCCGCTCCAGCAGCTTCCGGCTCTGCAGCTCCAGCAGCTTCTGCTTCTGCTCCAGCAGCTTCTGCTTCTGCTCCAGCAGCTTCTGCTTCTGCTCCTGCAGCATCTGCATCTGCTCCTGCAGCTTCCAAATAATCCGGACTTTTTCGGAAAAGAAAAGTCAGCCCATACGGCTGGCTTTTTTGTCATAAGAAAACCCCCAGCTAAGCTGGGGGTTCCAAAAAGCTTACAGCTATGGTGAGAAAGCACCTTCAGAACTGGTAGAAAAGAAATGCGGCTAGCAACTGCAAATCGAATAAACCAGAAAGAAGGAAATCACATGAGTGGCACCAAAAGCTTATCCCATAC
>CAVJQJ010000226.1:0-4895 GCA_963651715.1 Anaerovoracaceae bacterium | reverse complement strand
GTGTCATGTAGTTTTTACTGCCTTGGGGAATGGCAGGCAGGCTGGGCAGATCGTCGTCATCGTCTTGCCCATCTGTTTCCTTGGTGAAAGCCTTATTCATAGCAAGCATCTTCACACAAAAGCCAATGCAGCCCAATCAAACTGCAAAAACCAAAAAGTCCTGATATCTTGCGATATCAGGACTTCAAATTGGTGCGGCTGGCAGGAATCGAACCCACGACCCCTTGGTTCGTAGCCAAGTACTCTATCCAGCTGAGCTACAGCCGCGAGAAATTCAATTATATATCGGATTTGATTTTTGTACAGCTTTTTATGTGTTTTTTGGGGAAAGTGTTGCTCTTTTTGTGGTTTTTTCTATCAGTCATGAAATATTAGCGGATTTGCCAGTGAAAAAAGCAGGGTAAGAATATTTTCCGATGGGGGCGAAAAGGTCATCTGTCTGGGGGATTTACAGGGTATCATTGGCGGTAGTTGCAATATTCGTGTTTTTTATCTTTTTTCTGTTTGGACCATGTCTCGAGAATCTCAGCATATTTTCCGTTTTTCTGGTCTGATGGCGCTGGTGCTGTCTGCTTTTGTGGCTGTGCCGTCTTATGCGGCGAAGCCTGTATCGGATGTGCCGACGGTGAAGAAGCAGCCGGTTGAGAAGCAGGACAAGGCGCCTAAGGCGAAGGGCAAGGGTGCGGCGGATGACAAGGATGAGGATAAGGCGAAGTTTGATCCGAATCTGCCGGCGATTCCGCTGACGTCGGCTTTGATGTATCAGATTCTGCATGCGGAGTTTGTGGGGCGTGCGGGTGATACGGAGACTGCGTACAGTGAGCTGATCAAGCTGGCGAACCAGACGAAGGATCCGCGTTTTGCGAAGCGTGCGGCTGAGCTGGCGGTGAAGGAGCGTGATGTGAGCCGTTCGCTGGCGGCGGTGCGGCTGTGGTCTCAGCTGGCACCGAAGTCTGAGGAGACGGAAAAGTATCTGATGAATTTCCTGCTGCTGGATAACCGGGCGGATGAGATTGCGGGGATTTTCCAGAAGAGGCTGGCGGCGGCGCCTGCGGATCAGCGTCCGCTGTTGATTTATCAGGCTCAGCAGACGATGGTGGATCTGTCTGACCGTCAGGTGGCGTTTGATACGCTGGAGAAGGTGGTTGCGCCTTATCAGGATCTGTCGGATGCGCATATCGCGCTGGCGGTGAGTGCGATGCAGAACAAGGATGTGGCAAGGGCGACGGCCGAGGCTGACCGGGCGTTGGCGCTGAAGCCGGATTCTGAGATGGCGGTGCTGACGAAGGCGCAGGTGGTCGGGCGTGCCGACCGTGCGTTGGAGATTCTGTCGGATTTCCTGGCGAAGCATCCTGATGCGCAGGAGGTGCGGATTGCGTATGCGCGTCTGGCGGTGAGCGAGAAGCAGTATGAGCCGGCGCAGCATGCTTTTGAGGAGGTGCTGAAGCGTTCGCCTGATGAACGGATGGCGTTGTATTCGCTGGGTCTGCTGACGATGCAGCAGGGTAAGCCTGAGCAGGCTGAGGGGTATTTCAGGAAGTGGCTGAAGACCGGTGAGGCGGATCTGAAGAAGAAGGATCATCCGGATGATGAGACGGTGCAGGTCTGGTTCCTGTTGTCTCAGGTGGCGGAGGACCGCCATCATTATGATGAGTCGCTGGGCTGGCTGGAGAAGATTCCGGCAGACGGCGAGGATGAGGTGGTGATGGTCCGTGAGGTCCGCCGGGCTCAGCTGTATGCGAAGAAGAGCAATATCGCGAAGACGCGTCAGATCCTGAGTGGTCTGCGTCAGCGTTTCCCTGATGAGGCTGAGCGTCTGCTGCTGACGGAGGCGCAGATCCTGCGGGAGGTGAAGCAGTATAAGGAGGCGTATGCGCTGCTGAATGCGGAAAGGCCGAAGTTCGCGCAGAGTGTGAATGTGCTGTATGACTTTGCGCTGACGGCTGAGTTTGTGGGGCAGTATGATGAGATGGAGAAGGTGCTGAAGCAGATTGTGGTGCTGGATCCGAATTATCAGCATGCCTGGAATGCGCTGGGGTATTCGCTGGCGGAACGGGGTATCCGTCTGACGGAGGCGCAGGGGTATATCGAGAAGGCGATGGAGCTGGCGCCGGATGATGCGTATATCACGGACAGTCTGGGCTGGGTGTTCTTCAAGCAGGGCAGATTGGATGAGGCGGAACGTGAGCTCCGGAAGGCTTATGCCTTGAGGGGGGATGATGAGATCGCGATCCATCTGGGCGAGGTGCTCTGGCAGAAGGGTGAGCGTGAGAATGCGCTGCTGCTGTTCAGGCAGGTCCAGCAGAAGGATGCGGTGAATGAGTCGCTGAAGAAGACGGTGAAGCGTCTGAATATCAAGCTCTGATAGGAGGGAATAAATCATGACGATTTCGCATGTTGTTGCGATTGCTGAGAATCATGTGATTGGCAAGGATGGCCAGATGCCGTGGCATATTCCCGGTGAGCAGAAGATTTTCAAGAATCTGACGGTTGGACGAGTTCTGGTTATGGGACGGAAAACCCATGAATCGATTGGCCGTGTGCTGCCGGACAGGACGACGGTGATTGTGACGCGCCAGCCGGATTACGAGGTGCCGGGGGCTTATGTGGTGCATAGTGTGGAGGAGGCGCTCGCGCTGGCGGAAAAGCTGGGAAATGATGATGTTGTAATCGGTGGCGGGGGTGAATTGTTTGCCCAGACTCTGCCTTTAGCTGATAGAATCTATCTGACAGTGGTGCATCGTTCGTTTGACGGTGAAACGGTTTATCCTGAGCTGCCGGAAGGTGAGTTCGTCGAGGTGTCAAAGAAAGAGGTGGAGGCTTCGATTCCATATTCTTTCATTGAATATCACAGAAGATAAGCGGTTTGCCGTTCTGGAGGGGCTGGCTTTTCTCCCTGATGGTTTGGGGAGACTCTCCGCGGACGCCGGATTTCACCATGCCTTTGTGTTTTGTTGGGTGTTTCTGGCGCCACTGACAGATGACCTCTTTCCCGCTGGCCTGACGGGCTGCAGTTCTCCGATTTCCGCCATGAGGGAGGATTGATGAATATCCGGAGTGTATATGAATGATGATTTGAGCTATGACGACGAGCTGACCCGCTCGGCTGTCACCATCACGATCACCTCAACTATTGCCAAGCAGGCAAAAGCGCATTTTGGCGATGTGCAGTGGGTGAGATGTATCCCGGAATATATGATGATGCGCACTGAGGCGGACATCGATATTCCTTTCAATGATCTTGATGCAGTTTCCCTTGAGTGGCTCCGTGGCGCGCTGATCGACTCTGGCCGGTCAACGATGGCGAGTATGATCGATGGGTTGCGGGATGCGACCGATGATCCTGCCAATATCCGGATCAAGGGGTTGATGGTGCTTACCCAGGCTTTGCGGGAATATCTCCGCCGTGACATGATTGATGGCTGGCTTTATGCAATCGGTCAGAGCGGTGAATACAATATTCCATGGCTGGTGACGGATATCGCTTATATGGAGGCATCGAATGCGCCTCCTTGTGTGGCGGTTTATCTGACTGCCAACGGGATGGTGACCCGTCGGGATGACGGGAACCGTCCAACGACCAAGACTTTCTTCTATTTCCTGGAAGACCTGCAGAACAGGCGTGTTTCTGAGCTGCTGGCGCTCAAGGGGTATGTCAAGGAAACCGAGGAACGGAAAGAGCAGTATCTGCTGTCGATGCAGAAGTTTGCGGATATCCTGCCTCAGAAAAACTGCCAGTTCTGGGGTGAGGTTGCCGGGCTTGAGGTGGATATGTCGGCCAGTGTGAGCTATCCAGAACGGGTGCCGTTCGGTGGTCCATGCCGTCTGATCAATGATGAGGGGCTGATCCAGCGCCGTTTCTTCCTCAAGGCATCTTATCCATGGTGGGAAAGGATCGGCCGGCCTACCTGTGAGATTCCTGTCCATCCCTGTATCCTGTGTTTCAATCTGGAAACGCATACCCATATGTGGATGAACGTCGCCAATCTGGAGCCTTACCATTATGATCAGACCCTGAAGGACAAGCTGATTCTGCCGGAAGAACACCGTGACCTGATTGATATCCTGACGATGGATATGGATATCCTGATGGAAGACGTGGTGGCAGGGAAGTCCGGTGGTACGACGATCCTGTGTATGGGGGCGCCTGGTCTGGGTAAGACGCTGACGGCTGAGGTGTATTCCGAGGTGGTTGGCAGACCGCTGTACCGTATCCATTCCGGTCAGCTGGGCGTTGAGTCTGACAAGGTCGAGAAGAATCTGGAATTGGTGCTGAAACGCGCTCAGCGTTGGGGGGCTATCCTGCTGATCGATGAAGCGGATGTTTATATCCGCCGCCGTGGCAATGATATCGACCACAATGCGGTGGTGGCTTCTTTCCTCAGGACGCTGGAATACTTCCACGGTCTGCTGTTCCTGACGACGAACCGTGTGGATGATGTCGATGATGCGATTATTTCCCGCTGTATTGCGACAATCCGTTACAACGTGCCGGTGCCTGAGGATGCAAGACGTATCTGGCGTGTGCTGGCGGATCAGTTCCAGTTCAATATCAGCGATGCGCTGATCGATCAGCTGATTGTCCGTTTTGACGGCATCACCGGTCGAGATATCAAGGAGCTGCTGAAGCTGACGGCAAAATGGTGCCGCCAGAAATCTGTCGAGCCTTCTGTCCGGGTCTTCAATACCTGTGCACAGTTCCGCGGTCTGTAAGCTGCGCTTCCTGCCGGGATAAAAAAGCTACCCACCGGCATAGCCGGTGGTTCTTCATATCGCCTGTAAGGCTCTGTTACCAGCAGCGCCCTAACAGGCGCATCTAAACACTGTCATTTGCATGCCCGTTACCTGCCACCCGTAAACGGGTCTTCCGCATACGGGATCCTCAGCTGATCGCC
>CAVJQJ010000225.1:0-3389 GCA_963651715.1 Anaerovoracaceae bacterium | reverse complement strand
ACCAACGTAACCACCGATCGCTCCTGCACCGATAATCGTAATTTTCATTTGTTTTTCCTTTTTATCTATGCCTCTTCTGACTGTCTGGAAAAGACCGTCAGAATCCACTTATTTGCGTGTTCCGTCATTCTCGTACATAGGAAAAATCCATGCCCATTACTGCGAATCTTGCCGATAACAAAAAGCTGCCACGCTGTCGGGTAAACAACGGTCAAAGGGCAATCCATCTGATGCCGTTGACGCATCAGTGACTTATGCAACAAGTCAAAACAAGACTGGGCAGCGCTGATTTAGCAAAGTGCCCAGCTGGAGTCGGTTAATGGGATTGGTCCTGTGAACTAATCCCATCAGTCATCAGAACAGACCGATGACTCGGCCGTCTGCATCAATATCAATATTGTTTGAAGAAGGTACTTTTGGCAGCCCAGGCATGGTCATCACATCACCGCAGTAAACCACGATGAATTCAGCGCCTGCTGCAATGCGGACTTCACGGATGTTGACCAGATGGTCCGTTGGAGCGCCTCTCAATGCTGGGTCTGTTGAGAAAGAATACTGGGTCTTGGCAACGCACAATGGATATTTGCCATAACCATCTTCTTCCAGTTTTCTGATCTGTCCCCTGACCTTGGAGTCGGCAACAATATCTTTTGCTCCATACAGCTTGGTTGCCAAGGTCTTCATCTTGTCCCAGATGGACATATCTTCATCATAGACAAACTTGAAGTTGCTTGGGGTTGTGTCAATCATGTCGACAACTGCCTGGGCCAGTTCTTCCGCACCCTTGCCACCTTCACTCCAATGTTTGGAAATGACAATCGGTGTGCCATGTGAAGACATCTTGTCTTTCAGCAGCTGCAGTTCTGCATCGGTATCCAGCGTGAAATGATTCAGGCAGATGACACAAGGCAGGCCGTAGTGTTCCCTGATATTCTGGATATGGCGTTCCAGATGGACAATCCCTTTTTCGAGCGCTTCCAGATTTTCCTTACCCAGATCCGGCAGATTGACGCCGCCGTGGTATTTCAGGGCGCGGACTGTCGCAACGAGAACAGCGCAGTCAGGACGCAGACCGGATTTACGGCAGACAATATCAACAAATTTCTCAGCACCGAGGTCGGCACCGAAACCGCTTTCGGTAACAACATAATCAGCCAGTTTCAGTGCGGATTTTGTCGCGATGACAGAGTTGCAGCCGGTTGCGATGTTTGCGAAAGGCCCCCCATGGATGAATGCCAGGTTGTTTTCAAGGGTCTGTACCATATTGGGTTTGATGGCGTCTTTCAGCAGAACCGCCATGGCACCGTGTGCCTTCAGGTCGCTCGCCAGAATAGGCTTGCGGTCACGGGTGTAGGCGACAACAATGCGTCCCAGACGCTCTTTCAGATCCTGCAGGTTGTTTGCCAGACAGAAAATCGCCATGACTTCTGATGCGACCGCGATGTCGAACCCATCAGTACGTGGATAGCCGTTGCCAGGACCGCCCAGACCGACCGTGATGTTGCGCAGGGAACGGTCATTCATGTCAATGACACGTTTCCAGACGATGCGGCGGACATCGATGCCCAGTTCATTGCCCTGATGGACGTGATTGTCGATCAGCGCCGCCAGCAGATTGTTTGCGAGGGAAACCGCACTGATGTCGCCTGTGAAATGGAGGTTGATGTCTTCCATTGGGACAACCTGGGAGTAGCCACCACCTGCAGCCCCGCCTTTCATGCCGAAAACCGGCCCCATGGATGGTTCACGCAGGCAGATGATGGTCTTTTTGCCAATACGGTTCAGAGCATCGCCGAGACCGATGGAGGTGGTTGTCTTGCCTTCACCTGCAGGGGTAGGGCTGATCGCCGTCACCATGATCAGTTTGCCATCAGGTTTCTCTTTCAGTGTGTCAAGGAAATCGAGGTTGATCTTGGCCTTATAGTGACCGTAAGGTTCGGTGTATTCTTCTTCAATATCGTAACGCTGTGCAACTTCAGTGATGCGGAGCATTTTTGCACGTTGAGCAATTGCAATATCAGATGTCATATGGGTCTCGCTTTGTCTTTAAAAAATATCTGCACGAGAAGGGCGCGCGGAATAGGGTAAGTATTGATTGTAAGATAGAAAAAGACCCATCTGCAACTAAAAAAGACGGATTGACGTCGGCTGTTCCTGATAAAAGAAGCCATCTCCTAGGAATATGGTGAAACAGGGAATTCGCTGAAAAATCGACACCGTCTGCCTATATCGGGTATATATAAAGTTTCTCTGCCTACCGTAGATGAAATATGTTTAAAATACAGCGTTTGATTCCAGTGCGTGATGGCACTGTTGATTGCAACCCAACCAGAAAACAGACCTATGCTTGATAATCTGACCCAAAGACTTCATAAAGTCATCAAAACCATTAAAGGCGAAGCCCGTCTGACTGAATCCAATACTGCAGAAATGCTGCGTGAAGTCCGATTGGCATTGCTCGAAGCCGACGTCGCATTGCCTGTTGTCCGCACATTCATCAAGAAAGTCCGTGAAAAGGCAATGGGCAAGGAGGTCATTGAATCCCTGACCCCGGGGCAGGCACTGGTCGGTGTGGTTCAGGACGAACTGGCTTCAGTCATGGGGGCGGATTTAGGAGCAAAGGCTTACGAGCTCAATTTTGCCACACAGCCCCCTGCCATTATCTTGATGGCAGGTCTGCAGGGTGTCGGTAAAACGACAACGGTTGCGAAACTGGCGGGTTTCATCCAGAAACAGTACAAACGGAAAGTCCTGACAGTTTCTGCTGACATCTATCGTCCTGCCGCCATCAAGCAGTTGGAAACCGTGACTGCCCAGTGTGGTGCGGATTTCTTCAGTTCCGATCCTTCCCAGACACCTGTAGAGATTGTCAAGGCGGCGGTTGACCATGCAAAACGTCATTTCCACGATGTGCTGATTGTCGATACGGCAGGCCGTCTCAGTATCGATGAGCAGATGATGCAGGAAATTTCTGAACTGCATCAGACACTGAATCCAATTGAAACCCTGTTTGTCGTTGATGCGATGTCTGGTCAGGATGCCATCAATGTCGCCAAGAGTTTCAATGATGCGTTGCCACTGACCGGGATTGTCCTGACAAAACTGGATGGTGATGCCCGGGGTGGTGCGGCACTGTCGGTCCGTCATATCACCGGCAAGCCAATCAAGTTCATCGGGGTCTCTGAAAAACTGGATGGTCTGGAAGCCTTCGATCCACGCCGTCATGCAGACCGTATCCTGGGCATGGGGGATATCTTTGCCCTCGTTGAACAGGCCCGTCAGGCTGTCGATATGAAAACGGCCAAGGAACTTGAGAAAAAACTCAGGTCTGGCGCCCGTTTCGATCTCAACGATTTCCAGGGACAGCTCATGCAGATGCAGAACATGGG
>CAVJQJ010000224.1:0-8594 GCA_963651715.1 Anaerovoracaceae bacterium | reverse complement strand
AGAGCCTTACAGGCGATATGAAGAACCACCGGCTATGCCGGTGGGTAGCTTTTGATTTAGAATAGGGGAGAATAGGTGTTCCGAAAAAACATATTGGTTCAAGGCTGAACCGGGCGGATGACAGCATCATCCCACCAGACTGCGGGTAAAACCGTACCGGCAGTGGGTTCAACAATCGTTTCCTTGAGAACATGACAGAAAGGGGAAAGCAGATGAAAGCAATCGAGATTATCAATCCAGGACGCAAGGGCTATCTTCAGATTGGGGAACGCCCGATGCCGGAACCAAAAGCGGGTGAGGCGCTGATCAAGGTGCATGCCGCCGGGGTCAACCGGCCAGACATTTTGCAGCGTATCGGCAGATATCCTGTGCCGGAAGGAGCATCCGATATCCTGGGGCTTGAGATTGCCGGCGAGATTGTTGGGGGTGACCTGTCTGGAACCCATCTCAAGGTCGGCGATATGGTCTGCGCCCTTGTTCAGGGGGGGGGGTATGCAGAATACTGCACAGCCCACGCCGCCCTCTGCATGCCGATTCCAAAGGGACTGACACCCGTTGAGGCGGCATCATTGCCAGAAACCTATTTCACCGTCTGGACAAACGTATTTGACATCGGTCAGCTGAAAGGTGATGACACCTTCCTCCTGCAGGCAGGGGCGTCAGGCATCGGTGTCGCAGCCATCCAGATGGTCAAGGCCATGGGACACAAGGTCTTTGCAACAGCACTCACCGATGAGGAATGTGAGAAATGTGAGGTCCTCGGGGCAGACTACTGCATCAACTCCACAACCGAGAACTTCGCTGAATTCATCATGGAAGTCACCGAAGGGAAGGGCGTTGATGTCATTCTGGATATGCTGGGTGGTTCCGTTTTCGATAAGGAAATCGACTGTCTGGCACAGTATGGCAGACTGGTGCTCATTGCTTACATTGTCGGACGTTCCGGGACCGCTGACCTGTCACAGATCCTGCACCGTCAGTTGACCGTGACGGGATCCACCCTGCGTCCAAAATCCAATGCGTTCAAGGCAGACATTGCCCGCAACCTTGAAAAACACATCTGGCCATTGCTGGAAGCCGGCAAGATCAAACCGGTCATCTATCGTGTCTATCCGCTTGAAGAAGCCATGGATGCACATCTGCTCATGCAGTCCAACACCCATTTCGGCAAGATTGTCCTGCAGGTGGCTTGATACCGTCTAAAGGCATGGGACATGCAGATCTGATGTCACACATCGGATCTGCATGCATAGTAGGCGATAAGGCTGGAAGTTGGTCAGCCGAGGAAAAACGGTAAGCGTCAGAAGTTGATTTCTCGCCCCTGTTTGCGCCAGTCACTGAATTCAGCGGCGGCGGCAAAAATCACATCGGCAGAAGAATTGATGGCGGTTTCAAAGGAATCCTGCACAACACCGATGATAAAGCCAACGCCAACCACCTGCATCCCGACATCGTTTGGAATGCCGAACAGGGAACATGCCATCGGAATCAGCAGCAGGGAACCGCCCGCAACCCCGGATGCGCCACAGGCAGACAGCGTTGCCAGGATACTCAGGACAATCGCCCAGAACAGGATTCCGATGTAATTCGCATTCACAATCGAGGCGACAGGATTGGAGACACAGTTTTCCAGGATTTTCTTGAAAACCTCACTGATGTCGCTGGGTGGAGTCAGGTCGTCCACCCCATGGGTCAGCGTCAATGTGACGGGGAAAAGACGGCTTGCAAAAACAGCTGCGACCGCTGCTAGCAGGGTACTGGCCAGATAGAGGATGATGACAGTCCTGAAGCGTTTGCCAGGCGTCTGCTGCGCATTGGCAAGTGAACTGATGACCAGCACAAAGACAAGGATGGGAGCAATGGCTTTCAACGCTCCGACGAAGATGGTGCCAAGCAAAGCGATGAAAGATGCCTGGGGAACAAGGAGGGCAAGCACAACGCCAATAACAATCCCGCAGGAAATCCCCACGAGAAGGTTCATCCGTCTGTACTGTTTTATGATCGCAGAAATAAGCATCCCGCGATTCTGCCTGTCTTGAGGGATGTTGTATAGTCCTTTAAAAAAACCTGCGGTCATTGACAGATTTTTTCGAAGTTGTTGTCTTAAAAAGATATTTTCCTGAATCCGATAAGGTACAACTGCCGCATCTGTCGCATGCTTGTTGTTGCGTAGGTGTATCAGCTGGGTACGGATGATCTGTCAAATCGAAAACAGAAGCCATGGGCTTCCGTCCATGATCCTGACCTGTTTTATGGACAATCGATTACGGTTGGATGGGTTCGACTGTCCGGAAAGCAGTCTGGTAGGCGGTATCGACCGAACCACCTTCCACCAGGACCAGTTCGATTCCAGCGGTCTGGCAGGCTGTCAGGAAGGTACTCACACCTGCTGCGTTCGGATCCAACAGCCAGAAAAAACCTCCCATGACACGGTCATAGACAAAATGCAGCCCATTCTGACGGGCAATATCCACGAGATACCGCCCTCCCCCGACAACAGGTTGACCCGCATTGAAAAGGCGTTCTAACACCATCGAGGCAGTCTCGAATCCCTGTGATGATGATTTTTCAAGCCATTGCCGGGCTTTTTCATCGTCATCAGGTGTGCCACGCCCGAATGCATGGCAGAGCCCCAATGCACACTGCGCCTTGGCATTGCCGTTTTCAGCGGCCTTGGTGAACCAGTAAACCGCCTCGACATGCCACTGCCTTAAGCCTTTGCCTGCGGAATAGCATCGCCCCAAAGCGTATTGGGCATCAGGATGTCCAGACTCTGCCGCCTTGGTGTACCAGCGGATGGCTTCTGCCATGTTCTGACCGGTACCGATACCTTCTTCATAGCATTTCCCCAGCATGAAGCGTGCGTTGAGGTCTCCGTGTTTGGCTTTGGCAAGCCATGTTGCGACGGAGTGCTTCGCCTTCTTTTTGGGAATCCGCTCCAATGGTGGGTTTTCTAGCGTATTCGGTTCAGTACCAGTCATGCCTTATGTCCTTCAGGGCCATTCCTGTCAGCAGGGTTAGAGACTCTTGCCCAGATTATAGGCCTGCTCAAGATAGGATGTCTTTTCGATATCGCCCGGTGCGCGGACATCACAGGCAATCACAGAACCCCTTTCAAGCCAGTGGTAATAGTGGGCGATTTCTCGGATCATCATCATGAGTGCGCCGGCGGCGTTGGCAGATGGCTGTGCCTGAGCGACAAGCAGAACAGACTGCTTTTCCATCATCTGCTCTTTTGGATTGTTCAGGGTATAGAAACGGTCGATGACAGTTTTCAGCTGTGCGGAAGGACCAAAGTAGTATAGCGGCGTTGCAAAGACAATGCAGTCAGCCTGAACAATCTTTTTGCCGATTGCCGTGAAACCATCGTCAGGTAACGGTGGGTCAAAGCGCATCGGTGTGACATTGATCTTGGTACAGTCGACAACTTCGACCGTATGGCCGGCTTCGGATGCGCCTTTGGCGAATGCGTTGACAAGTGTCACGGAATTACCGTTTTTTCGTGGACTGCCAGAGAGTACGACAATATTCATTGTTTCTCCTGATAGGGTAAATAATCAGCCATGATTTTCATCATCAGATGATAACGTGATGAAAATATAGAATGCAGATTTTATCATAATGCTCATGCCGCAATAAAAACAGCAGGTCAGAAGTTTACTGGTATGCTTTAAAATATTGGCTATAAAGGAAAAATCCAATGTTGAAAGAATTGATTGAATCGGGGTTTGGCAACCGCATGAATCTGTGCTGCAGTGAAAAGATACTTTACGGTGCGAACTGGGCATACAACCTGCAGCTGCCACCTGAAGCGCTGAAAATGAGCGCCGGTTTTGGTGGCGGTATGGGCAAGGGATTTACCTGTGGTGGCATCACTGGGGGCATCATGGTCCTGAGCGCCCTCTATGTCAAACGCAACAATCACGAAAGTTCCCGTATCCGGGAACTGGAACAGGAATACATCGATAAGTTCCAGGCGGCTTTGGGTGCAGTCGACTGCAAAGACCTCAAGGTCAAGCATCCGCCAGTCGTGGAGAAGCGTCAGTGCAACATCGACCTCATCCTGACCACCGCTGCCGGTATTCTGGATGAAATCGTTGAACGCGAGGGATTGGTATAAAAACCGTTTAGGCGGGGAAGGACGGGATGTTCCTCAAAAGAGGGGATGGACTGATTTCAGAGATGGCTGATGTCAATTTTCTGGGCAATCACCTCAGGCAGGTCATCTTCCCAGTCCAGCGGATCGGCGGTGATGAGTGATCCGTCGGTGTTCCGCATCACAATCTTTTCAATCTGGGCGTTCAGGATCAGACGCTGGCACATTGAACATGGCTGCATCTGCCGGGTGGCCGAATTGGTCACCGCATCCGTGCCCGCCAGATACAGCGTGCCGCCAACAATATCCAACGGATTCCCGTTGATGATGGCGTTCGCCTCGGCATGCACAGCCCGGCACAGTTCGTAGTGGGTGCCTGGCTTGATCTGGCACTTTTCCCGCAGACATTCTTTCAGGTCTACGCAGTTTGCGCGATGGCGGGGCGCACCGTTATAGCCGGTTGAGACAATACGGCCATCCTTAGAGACAATCACCGCACCGTACCGACGGCGTAAACAGGTCGAACGCATTGAAACAGAAACGGCGATTTCCATAAAAGAATGGTCTTTAGAAGGTCTTTTGTATTCGTTCGTCATAGTGATACCTGTGTGGAATGGGTGATGTCTGTGCCGGCAAAGTCATGAAGCGATTGGAAAAATATCCGACTACTATAAGAAAACGTCCTGATACAGTCAAATCACGATGTCATGACGTTGTTGCGTCACAGCTGCGAGAAAATACTGCCCAGGTTCTCGCGGAAAACAAGGTCGGCGGTCTCATCTGCCGCAGTCTGGTCACGGTTGATGACAACCAGCCATCTGCCACGGAATTTCTTGACCAGCGAGGTAGCTGGATTGACCGTCAGGCTTGTGCCCGCCACAATCATCATGTCGCATTTGTGGATGATTTTTTCGGCATACCTGAAATCACCGGGCATGCTCTCACCATACAGGACCACATCTGGGCGGATGAGGCCAGAACGGCATTCGGTGCATCTAGGCACCTTATCCGAAGCTTTGAAGATGGCATCGGCAGGGTACACCTCTCCACATTTCGAGCAGTAATTCCGATGCACCGAGCCATGCAGCTCAAGCACATTCGAGCTGCCGGCTTTCTGGTGCAATCCATCGATGTTCTGGGTGACAACGGTCACATCCTTGCCACTTTTCTCAAGCTTCGCCAGTACCTTATGGGTGATATTAGGCTTGGCGCCAAACAGATTCATTTTCTGGCGGTAAAACGCATAAAAGACCTCGGTATCCTTGACCAGGCAGCGATGGCTGAGCAGATACTCAGGCTCAAATTTCCCAAACTGCGGATCACGCTTCTTGTTCAGGCCATGCTTGCCCCTGAAGTCAGGAATCCCGCTTTCCGTGGAGACACCGGCGCCACCAAAGAAAACAATATCGCCGCTTTCCTTGATCCATTGCCTGAAAGTCGCAAGCCGGGTCTCAAAATCATCTGTCATCCTGTCCTCCATCGGGTACCGCCTGTCTGTATGATCATCAACAGCTTAAACCATTGAATGATGGGGCATTATGCCAGAACACCAACCATCACGCATACCATAGCCGTGATTGCTGAAGATGCTGGAAATCCGTTCTGACTTGCCATTCTCCAATGTGGATGGTAGTGTGTCATACCTGTGAGACAGTAGGGAATTCAACAGCCTGCTGATGGTAAGAACGCGTTCGGTGATTTCTGGTAATGGACATTTACACGCTGGCGGTTGGTCTGGTTGCGGTTCTGCTGGCATCCTTTTTTGCAACCGTCTCCGGTTTTGGCTTCGCATTGATCTGCGCACCGCTCCTGAGTCTTGTCCTGCCATTGAAGAGTGTCGTTATCTTCGTCCCATTCCTCTCCATCGTCATGCGTGTTGTCAACATGTACACAACCTATCGGGATGTGAACTGGAAAGCCGTGGCAATCGTCTGTATCGGCAGCTTGATCGGCATCTTGCCAGGCGGCCTGATCCTGAAAGTGCTTCCATCCTGGGCGCTTGGGCTGCTGTTGGGAGGGGGACTCATCGTAGCGGTTATCCTGATGGGCATGAAATGCCGTCTGGAGATCAAGAACAAGACTCTTGGCCGGCTGATAACCGGGATTGTTTCTGGTTTTTTTGGGGCATCCACCTCCGTGAATGGTCCGCCTATCGCACTGTATTTCCTGAACGAACAGATGGAAAAGACCCAGATGCGGGCAAACATGATCTGGATTTTCGCAGTACATTTCATCGTAATGGTAATTGCTTACCTAGCGATGGACACCTATTCCGTAGTGGATGACTGGACACCGTTCTATTACCTGTTGCCCGCCAGTGTGGTTGGGATTGTCCTCGGCGAGAAGTTTGCTGGAAAAGTCAGTCAGGCATTGTTCCACAAACTGTCGTTGGTCATTGTCGCAGCAGGTGGTGTGATGATGCTGATCTTCTCCATTGAAAGCATCATCTGATGGTCAGGTGCTCGGAAAATAAAAAGATTGGAATGTGAATGATCAAAGTGCTGTTTATCTGTCACGGCAACATCTGCCGCAGCCCGATGGCGGAATTCCTGTTCAAGGACATGGTGAAGAAACTTGGAGTCAGTCAGGATTTTGAGATAGCCTCCGCTGCGACCAGCACAGAAGAACTGGGCAATCCCGTCCATTACGGTACCCGGAAAAAACTGGCGGAATATGGCATCAGTGTGGCTGGCAAAACAGCTCGCCAGATGACATCAGCCGATTATCATCATTACGACTACCTCATCGCGATGGATCGGAACAATCTCCGCAATATGAAACGCTTTGTCGGGGATGATCCTGAAAACAAAGTCAGTCTCCTGCTTGATTATGCGGGCAGAAAAGGCGAAAGCATCGCTGATCCTTGGTACACCGATGACTTTGACCAGACCTACAGCGATGTGCATGACGGATTGACCGGGCTGCTGAAACATCTGGGATACCGGTAGACAGTCCCTTGGGACAAATGAAATGGCGGTCCAGTGCTGACTGAACCGCCATTTTTGTGATTGGTTGAAAAGAACTTGGATCAGGCCTTCTTCAGGAATTCTGATTTCAGGGAGAAGCTCTGGCCGTCAATCTTGCAGTCGACATCATGGTCGCTGTTGACCAGACGGATGTTTTTCACTTTGGTGCCTTTCTTGATGACGATTGAAGAACCTTTCACTTTCAGGTCCTTGATCAGAATGACCGAGTCACCGTCCTGCAGGACATTGCCGTTGGCATCTTTATAGACTCTGACATCGTCATCTGCTGCGGTCTCTTCATTGCCAGACCATTCATGCATACAGTCTGGGCAGACATAATTCACGGAATCATGGTAGACATATTCACCATTGCATTTCGGACATTTAGGCATCTGTTCCATTGTGTTCACCTTGAGTTAGTTGATTTTGCGAAAAGATATCATAGTTTTCATGATTTTCAGCCATCCAGATGGAATTGAAAGCAGGACTGTTCAGCATCCCGCAGATATACGTATAATCACGCCTTAAAAAATTTTTTCTGGACAAGCGACGAATAGAGGGAAGTTTTGAAGAGCAGCAGGGAACAGTTCTGTGCGGGGTTGCGTGATGGCATTCCGATTGCCCTCTGTTATCTGGCAGTGTCATTCACCTTGGGTATTGCCTGCCGCAATATCGATATGGGGGCTGTCGAAGCGTTGGTCATGAGCCTGACAAACCTGACTTCCGCCGGAGAGTTTGCCGCACTCAGCTTCATTGCCGCATCCTCAGCATTGTGGGAAATCGCATTTTCCCAGTTTGTCATCAATCTGCGTTATATGCTGATGTCCTTCTCCCTCTCGCAGAAACTTGCCCCCGGTACGGCTTGGTATCACCGTCTGCTGATCGGTTATGGTGTGACTGATGAGATTTTCGGGATATCGATTGCGGTGCCAGGACATCTCAGCCCCTATTATTCCTATGGGGCTATCTGTATCGCCGCCCCATGCTGGGCGTTGGGGACTTACCTGGGGGTCGTATTGGGCAATATCATGCCGGCTTCTGTGGTCACTGCATTGAGTGTGGCGCTTTATGGCATGTTCATTGCCATCATCATTCCCTCGACAAAGACAGACCGTGCATTGGGTCTGGTTGTGCTGGTTGCCATTGCCGCAAGCTGGCTGTTCGGTAAACTGCCATATCTCAGTGAGATTTCTGGCGGGATGCGCATCATTATCCTGACCATTGCCATTGCTGGGGCTGCTGCAGTGCTTTTCCCAATCAAGGAAGGCGGGGAGAAGAATGGATAACGTCTATCTCTATATCGCTGTCATGGCGGTTGTGACTTATGCCGTCCGGGTACTGCCGTTGACACTCATCAGAAGGCCCATCACGAACAGGACCATCCGTTCATTCCTTTACTATGTGCCTTATGTCACCCTGTCTGTCCTGACATTTCCCGCCATCATCGAGGCGACGGGCAATCCATTGGTCGGAGCAGGCGCCATGGTGATTGCCATTATTCTGGCATATCGGGGCTTCAGTCTGTTTACTGT
>CAVJQJ010000223.1:0-15141 GCA_963651715.1 Anaerovoracaceae bacterium | reverse complement strand
CGCCTTACAACCAGATCAAGGAACAGCTCCGTCTGGCGATTGAAAGTGTCCGCGAACGTCAGGAAGGGCAGCTGATCAACAACAGCGATTATGGTCTGCTGAACAATGTTGCTGATTCCCAGCGCGTCCAGTCCCGGACCGGTTTCCCAACACCTGATGATTTCGATGAGCTGATTTCCAAGGTCTGGAAAGAGCCTTCTTTCTTCCTTGCCCATCCACGGGCAATCGCGGCATTCGGCCGTGAATGCACCCGCCGTGGTGTTCCTCCTCCAACCGCCAACCTGTTTGGTTCCAATTTCCTGACCTGGCGCGGTATCCCGATTGTTCCAATCAACAAACTGTTTGTGGATGGTGTCCGTGATCCTAAGGGCAAAGCCGGCAAGACCAATATCCTGCTGGTCCGTACCGGTGCCGAAAAACGCGGTGTCATCGGTCTGTTCCAGAACAACCTGCCAAATGAACAGGGAAGAGGACTGTCTGTCAAATTCCGTGGTATCAATGACAAGGGGCTGGCTTCTTACCTGCTGTCTGTTTACTGCTCTGTCGCTATCCTTGCGGATGATGCTGTGGCGGTTCTGGAAGACGTTGATGTAGGTAACTATTATGACTACAAGTAATCCTTATTTTCCACAGCGTACAGCGGATGGCTCGGATGATGCGCTGCTGCAGGCACTTGTTGAGCAGGCCCAGGCTTATTTCCCTGAGTTCAATGCCCAGCGCTGTGCCCAGCGTCTCCAGCGTGTCAGCCAGGCTGATCCATCGACCGGTGGTGCTGAGGTCGTGCTCAGTGAGGGTGTGGATGCATTGCAGTCCGGGCTGTCGACGCTGTCTGGTTATGCACAGTACCAGCAGGTGCTGGATGAACTGACGGCGGAGGCGGCGGGTACGGTCTCCTCTTCCGGTGGTGCTGCTCCGGTGCAGGCTGCTCCCGCAGCTGACCATGCCTCGGGATACAGCCCCCGTATCCAGTCGGTCCATGCTGCGGACAGCTAACAGGTCATCCGGCCGGCTCAGCAGATTGCCTTTCCTGGACCGTCTTCCGCTGTGATTGCTCCGTTCGATATCCAGCGGGTACGGGCTGATTTCCCTATCCTGGCAGAAAAGGTGAACGGGGGGCAGTCTCTTGTCTGGCTGGACAATTCGGCGACGACCCAGCGTCCAAGATCGGTGATTGACCGTATCAGCCATTACTATCTGCATGAGAACTCCAATGTGCACCGTGGGGCGCACGAACTGGCGGCCCGTTCCACAGATGCCTATGAGGAAGCCCGGCAGAAAATCGCTGATTTCCTGCATGCGCCATCTTCCTCGAACATCATCTATGTCCGGGGGACGACAGAAGGCATCAATCTGGTTGCGCAGAGCTATGTCCGTCCGTTGCTGAGACCCGGGGATGAAATCATCATCTCCATGCTGGAGCATCATGCGAACATCGTGCCCTGGCAGCAGATTGCTGCGGCAACCGGTGCGGTCATCAAGGTGATTCCTGTGGATGACAGCGGTCAGCTTATCCTGTCTGAGTACCAGAAGCTGTTCAGCCCACGGCCCCGCTTTGTTTCCGTTGCCCATGTTTCCAATGCGCTCGGCACCATCACGCCGGTCGCTGAACTGACCCGGATCGCCCACCAGCATGGTGTGCGTATCCTGATTGACGGCGCTCAGTCCGCTTCCCATATTCCTGTCGATGTCCAGGCGCTGGATGTGGATTTCTATGTCTTCTCAGGTCATAAGATCTTCGGGCCAACCGGTATCGGTGCGGTCTATGGCAAGGCTGATGCCTTGGAGGAGGCGGCACCTTATCAGGGCGGTGGCAATATGATCGCTGATGTCACCTTTGAGCGTACGCTGTACCAGCCTGCTCCCAACAAGTTCGAGGCGGGAACGGGCAATATCGCGGATGCTGTCGGTCTGGGTGCGGCGCTGGACTATGTCAACCGCATCGGTATCCAGAACATCAACCAGTATGAGCATGACCTGCTGACCTATGCCATCCAGGAGCTGGACAAGGTTTCCGGACTGCATCTGATTGGACGTGCCAAGCAGAAGACCAGTGTCCTGTCTTTTGTCCTGGACGGTCATGAGGTGCCTGAAATCGGTCAGCATCTCAGCCAGCATGGTATCGTGGTGCGTGCCGGCCATCATTGCGCACAGCCAATCCTGCGGCATTATGGCCTGGAGGCAACTGTCCGTCCTTCCCTGGCTTTCTACAATACGCCGGAAGAAATCGAGTACCTTGTCAAGGTCATCAGAAAGCTGTCCTGATCCATTGAAAGGCTGGTCTCCGGACCAGCCTGACATCTCTCTTTTGGGATACTGTCATGATTGAAGATATTGATGTACGGAAGCGGCAGGCGCTTGCTGACCTGAAGGCTGATTTTGCTTCAGTGACTGCCAATGGCCTGTGGAATCATATTGTCCGACCGGAGTGTGATGAACTGATTGCCATTGTCAATCAGATCCGGCAGCTGCTGTTTCCCCAGCAGTTGTGGACATCGAGCCGTGAACCGGGGCATTTTGACCTGTTTGCGGAGAGGCTGTTTGTCTCCATCAGCACGCAGCTCCGCTATGCCCTTCAGTTCCTTCCTGTGAATGAGGGGCGCTCGTGGAAAGATCTGGTGGCTGAGGCGAATGACCTGACATCCCGGTTCATCGACCGGATTCCTTATATCCGTCTGGAGCTGATGAACGATGCCCAGGCGGCCTATGATGGGGATCCTGCCGCTTTCAATACAGAGGAGATTGTTCTCTGTTATCCGGTTTTTTTTGCCATCATGGTCTATCGGATTGCCCATGAGTTCCATAAACTGAAAGTGCCTCTGATTCCCCGCATGCTGACAGAGTATGCCCATGCTGAGACGGGGATTGATATCCATCCCGGTGCGCAGATCGGCAGTGCTTTCTTCATTGACCATGGAACCGGTGTGGTTATCGGGGAGACAACTGTCATCGACAAACGGGTCAAGGTCTATCAGGGGGTTACCCTGGGAGCAAAGGTCACCCATGGGGAAATGCGGAATGTGAAACGGCATCCTTCCATCCGGGACAATGTCACGATTTATTCAGGGGCATCGATTCTTGGCGGTGATACGGTCATTGGTGATGGTGTCACGGTCGGTGGCAATGTTTTCCTGACGAAATCTGTTGCATCGGGTTCCGGCGTTGTGAGAAAAAAGCTCTGAATTCCGTGAAAAAAACAGTGATTGTGTGTTTTCTCGGGCATATCCCGCTATAGTCGGGGTATGCTTGTTTTACTTTCAGTGATGAGCATCTATAATCCAAATTCATATTTAAACCATTCCTGATTCCCTGAACAGCCGATGAAGCGTAATCCAACCTCTTTCCTGGCGCCTGTGATGCCGGACCTTGATGCTGTCAATGCGGTTATCCGTAAGCAGATGCACTCGGATATTGTGTTGATCGGCAGGATCGCCGATTACATCATCAATGCGGGCGGGAAGCGTATCCGTCCTATCCTGCTGCTGTTGATGGCGAAGGCTTTCGGTTATCAGGGGACACAGCACCATACGCTGGCAGCGACGGTTGAGTTCATCCATACCGCCACGCTGCTGCATGATGATGTGGTGGATGAGGCGGATCTCCGCCGGGGGCGTCCGAGTGCCAATACGCTGTTCGGCAATGCCGCCTCGGTGCTTGTCGGGGATTTCCTGTATACCCGCGCTTTCCAGATGATGGTGTCTGTTGACAGTATGCCGGTGCAGCGTGTGCTGGCGGATGCAACGAACCTGATTGCGGAAGGGGAGGTGATGCAGCTGATGAATGCCCGCAGTGCCGATCTGGATGAGGCGGGTTACCGTCAGGTCATTTATTCGAAGACGGCTAAGCTCTTTGAGGTCGCCTGTCAGCTGGGGGCGATGGTTGCGGGGGCTTCTGACCAGGCTGTTGTCGCCGCTGCCGCTTATGGCCGTTCATTGGGCAATGCTTTCCAGCTGATTGATGATCTGCTGGATTATGCGGGCGATGCTGACACGATGGGCAAACTTGCCGGCAATGACCTGAAAGAGGGCAAGATGACGTTGCCGCTTATCTGGCTGATGGCCTATGGTACGGATGCACAGAAGACCGCCATCCGACAGAGTATCGAAGAGGGGGACGAGTCCTGCTTTGATGCGGTGCTTGAGGCTGTGCGGACAAGCGGTGCCTTGGATTACACGTATCAGATGGCAAAGCAGGAGGCGGATGCTGCCATCAAGGCGATTGCGGATCTGCCTGACGGGGTATTCCGCCAGTCACTGGTCGACCTGAGCCTTTTCTCTGTAGACCGGAAGTTCTGATCCGTCCCCTCGCCGGCTGTTTTCTCCTTTCCTAGATACTCTTCAGCTTTTCCGCATTGGCGGGGGTCTGTGCTGAACAGAAGCCCCTGTTGGCATGCGGGGGATTCCCTGTCTGATTGCGTTTTTCCGACAAAACGCTTTGAAAAAACGGCATAACTTGACCTGATTCAATGATTTGATGGTGATGGTTGGGTGTAAAATCCGTAGATTGTCGAGTTCTGTCCTGGAAACAGAGCTTAAGAAAAACTGTCTTCTGTTTTTGGAAGACTCTCATCAATAATCAATATCGGAATCCAAATGGCTAACGAAATCAAAATTTCCAGTGGGGAATTCATTCCTCTTGAAATGCACAAGGTCCGCATTGTTCAGAAGCTGAACCTGCTGCCTGTTGAAGAACGTCTGAAGAAAATGGAAGAGGCAGGCTACAACTCATTCCTGCTGAAAAACCGTGATGTGTTCATGGATATGCTGACCGACAGCGGTACAAATGCGATGTCTGACCGTCAGCTTGCCGCGATGATGGTTGCAGATGATGCCTATGCGGGTTCTGAATCTTTCTTCCGTCTGCAGGCGGTTGTTGAGGAAGTCCTTGGCACCAAATATTTCCTGCCAGCCCATCAGGGCCGTGCTGCAGAACATATCCTGGCGAAAGCTTTCGTCAAGGAAGGCAGCGTTGTTCCTATGAACTTCCACTTCACCACGCCTAAGGCTCTGATCATGTATGCCGGTGGCCGTGTCGAAGAATGTTTCCATCCTGTTGCAGGTGAAATCAAGTCCAATTACCCATTCAAGGGCAACATGAACATTGAACGCCTGGAAGCAGTCATCAAGGAAAATGGCGTTGACAAGATTCCTTTCGTCCGTATGGAAGCCGGTACCAACCTGATCGGTGGCCAGCCATTCGCTGTTTCCAACATGCGTGAAGTCCGTAAGGTCTGCGACAAGTACAATCTGCCTCTGGTCCTGGATATCTCCCTGGTTTGCGAAAACATGTACTTCAACATCACCCGTGAAGCAGAATTCAAGGATGCGGATCCAGGCACTGTCCTGCGTACCCTGTGCGACCTGGCTGATATCGTCTACTTTTCCGCACGTAAGATCTGCTGTTCCCGTGGCGGTGGTATCGCAACCAACCGTGAAGACCTGTATCTGAAGATGCGTGACCTGGTGCCTCTGTTTGAAGGTTTCCTGACTTACGGTGGTATGTCTGTCCGCGAAATCGAAGCGATGGCTGTCGGTCTGCGTGAAGCATGCGACTTCAATATGATCCGCCATTCTCCAGAATTCATTAAATATCTGGTTGAAAAACTCGATGCGAAGGGTATTCCCGTTGTCACTCCATCCGGTGGCCTGGGTGCCCACCTCGACGCACGTGGCTTCCTGCCTCATATTCCTTCCCATCAGTATCCAGCCGGCGCACTGACCGCTGCGATGTATATCGCTGCCGGTGTCCGCGGTATGGAACGTGGCACCGTTTCCATGGAACGTGAACCAGATGGCACCGAAGTTCCTGCAGAAGTCGAACTGCTGCGTCTGGCATTCCCTCGTCGTGTGTTCACCCTGTCCCAGACCAAGTATCTGGAAGACCGTATCGAATGGCTGTGGAAGAACCGTGACCTGATCGGTGGCCTGAAGTTCGTTGAAGAACCTCCTGTCCTGCGTTTCTTCGTCGGCCGTCTGGCTCCTATCGGCGACTGGCCACAGAAACTGGCTGCGAAGTTCCGCGAAGACTTCGGCGACAGCCTGTAATGTCGAATATGTTCCGGGAAGTCGGTTTGCGCGGCTGACCTTTCTGGATCTGACATCATGCCCTCCTGTGAGAACAGGGGGGTATTTTTTTTGCCCGAAACCGATGGCAAGCATGGTCGGATGATGGCAAAAATATCTAATAGCGGGATTGACGGCAGGTGTTCCGTTGCAGGATGTCGGCAGGATGCAGAAAAAATGCTTTCAGTGTCTGACTGATAATTGCATCTTGGTGTAATATGTCATATTGTTCGATGCATTGTTTATATTGTGGGCATGGCGTATGACTGAGGCAGTCGCCATCCCTGTTTTGCCAGAACAGGGGGGGCCCTATAAACGAACGGTGATCCACTGGCGCATCCTGCTGACAAAGATTAATAGCCGGGATGCTTTTCCGTATCTGAAAAGATATGCCGATGGACAAAATCATCTATAATGCAAGTTTATTGGATCTCAATCTGAACTGTCTCAACCTGGAGGTGTTTCATGGCAAAAATGACCGCAGCCGAAGCGGCTGTCTATGTACTTGAAAAAGAAGGTATCACCGAAGTCTTCGGTATTCCTGGCGCAGGGATCAACCCCGTCTATGCGGGACTGAAAAAACATGGAACCATGCAGCATACTCTGGCGCGTCATGGCAATGCGATCGGTCATATGGCGGAAGGTTATACCCGTGCTAAACACGGCAACATCGGTGTCGGCATCTGTACTTCCGGTCCTGCCGCAACCGATATGGTCACCAGCCTGTATTCTGCAATCGCTGACTCTATTCCTATCCTGGCAATCACCGGTCAGGTGCCACGTTCTGTCCTGTACAAGGAAGATTTCCAGGCTGTCGATATCGAAAACATCGCACGTCCTGTCACCAAGATGGCGGTTACCGTCCGTGAACCAGACCTGGTTCCTTGGGTCCTGCAGAAAGCATTCTATCTGATGCGTACCGGTCGTCCTGGCCCTTGCCTGATCGACCTGCCTATGGACGTTCAGATGGGCGAAATCGAATTCGACCCAGACACCTATACCCCACTGCCAGTTGATAAGCCAAGCGCAAGTCCAGCTCAGGTCGAAAAAGTCCTGACCATGCTGAATGATTCTGAAAAACCAATGATCATTGCCGGCGGTGGCGTCATTCTGGCAGACGCTTCCCCACTGTTGGTCGAACTGGCAGAAATCCTGGGTACCCCTGTTGTTCCTACCATGATGGGTTGGGGTGCTATTCCTGACGACCATGACCTGAATGCCGGTATGGTCGGTATCCAGACCCATCACCGTTATGCGAACGCATCTTTCCTGCAGTCTGACTTTGTCCTGGGTATCGGTAACCGTTGGGCAAACCGCCACACCGGTGGTCTGGCAACTTACCGTGCTGGCCGCAAGTTCGTCCATATCGATATCGAACCAACCCAGATCGGTAAGGTTTTCCCACCTGATTACGGTGTTGTCTCCGATGCGAAGGCTGCTCTGGAACAGCTGGTTGCATTGGCCAAGAAATGGAAGACTGAAGGCAAACTGAAAGACCGTTCCGCCTGGGCTGCTGACTGCCTGAAACGTAAACGCACCATGCTGCGCAAGACCGACTGGGATGAAGTTCCTATGAAGTATCAGCGCGTATGGCACGAAATGAACAATTTCTTCGGCCGTGATGTCCACTATGTCTGTGCTATCGGCCTGTCCCAGATTTCTGCTGTCCAGACCCTGAAGGTCTATCAGCCACGTGGCTGGATCGACTGCGGTCAGGCTGGTCCTCTGGGCTGGACCATCCCAGCAACCCTGGGTGTCCGCCGTGCACTGCCAGATGCTGACATCTGCGCGATTTCCGGTGACTTCGACTTCATGTTCCACATCGAAGAACTGGCTGTCGGCGCACAGTTCAAGCTGCCTTATATCCATGTTGTCGTGAACAACGCTTATCTGGGGCTGATCCGTCAGGGCCAGCTGGGCTTCAACAACCTGGATTACTGTGTCCAGCTGTCTTATGACAACGTCAATTCCCCAGAAATCGGTGAATACGGTATGGACTTCTGCAAGATCGCAGAAGGTATGGGCTGCAAGGCAATCCGTTGCACGAAACCTGCAGACATCATCCCAGCCCTGATCAAGGCACGTGAACTGATGAAAGAATATTCTGTCCCAGTTGTCGTCGAATGCATCATGGAACGCGTCACCAACGTTCCTATGGGTGGCAACCTCGACAAGATCAACGAATGGGGCACCGCTCTGGACGTTACCGAATAAGCAGTAATTTATAGCGAATATATCTACAAGGAGAAAAACAAAATGGCAAAAGTAGCCGCTAACCTGTCCATGCTCTTCAATGAAGTGCCTTTCCTGGACCGTTTCGAAGCTGCCGCTAAAGCAGGCTTCAAAGCAGTTGAATTCCTGTTCCCATACGACAATACCGTAGAAGAAATCGGCGAAAGACTGCAGAAGAACAACCTGAAGCTGGTTCTGCACAACCTGCCATCTGGCAACTGGGCAGCTGGTGACCGTGGTATCGCTTCCCATCCAGACCGCGTCGGTGAATTCCAGGACGGTGTTGGCAAGGCTATCCAGTATGCAAAAGCACTGGGCGTTCCTCAGGTCAATGCCCTGTCTGGTCCAACCCTGCCAGGTCTGTCTGAAGAAAAACAGCGCGCTACTTTCGTTGCCAACCTGAAATTCGCTGCCGCAGCACTGAAAGCAGAAGGTATCCGTCTGGTCACCGAACCAGTCAATACCATCGATATGAAGAATGCTTACCTGAACAAGACCCAGCAGGCTGTCGACATCATCAAGGAAGTCGGCTCTGACAATCTGTTCATCCAGTATGACATCTATCATATGCAGCGTATGGAAGGCGAACTCGCCAACACCATCAAGGCTAACCTGCCTCTGATCAAACACATGCAGCTGGCTGACCTGCCTAACCGCCACGAACCTGGTACCGGTGAAATCAACTACCACTTCCTGTTCAAGTTCCTGGACGAAATCGGTTACGACGGCTACATCGGCTGCGAATACAGACCTGCAACCACCACTGTTGAAGGCCTGTCCTGGCTGAAAGAATACGACGTTGAATAAGCGTCAATCATTCAAGTTATAAAAATCATCTATTTGGAGAATTTAACAATGGCAAATCTTGGTTTTATCGGCCTGGGTATCATGGGTACCCCAATGGCGCTCAACCTGCAGAAAGCTGGCAATACCCTGTATGTCAACGACATCGGCGATATTCCTGAAGAACTGACCAAAGGTGGCGCAGTCACCTGTGCAAACGGCAAGGAAGTCGCTCAGAAATCCGATATCGTTTTCATCATGGTTCCTGACACCCCTCACGTCAACGTTGTCCTGTTCAACAAGGGTGGTGTTGCAGAAGGCCTGTCCGCTGGCAAGATTGTTGTCGACATGAGCTCCATCTCCCCAATCGAAACCAAGGAATTCGCCAAGAAGATCAATGATCTGGGCTGCGAATATCTGGATGCTCCAGTTTCTGGTGGTCAGGTTGGCGCATATGAAGGCTCCCTGTCCTTCATGATCGGTGGTAAGGAAGAAACCTTCAACAAGGTCAAACCACTGTTCGCACTGATGGGCAAGAACATCACCCTGGTTGGTGAAAACGGCGCTGGCCAGACCTGTAAGGTTGCCAACCAGATCATCGTTGCACTGACCATCGAAGCTGTTTCCGAAGCTCTGCTGTTCGCATCCAAAGCCGGCGCAGATCCAGCAAAAGTCCGTCAGGCCCTGATGGGTGGTTTCGCTTCTTCCCGTATCCTGGAAGTCCATGGCGAACGTATGGTTAAACGTACTTTCAACCCAGGTTTCCGTATCAACCTGCATCAGAAAGACCTGAACCTGGCTCTGCAGGGTGCCAAGGCTCTGGGCATCAGCCTGCCTAACACTGCAACCGCACAGGAACTGTTCAACTCCTGCGCAGCACACGGTCTGAGCGGCAGCGACCACTCCGCAATGTGCCGTGCCCTGGAAATGATGGCTAACCACGAAATCGCCTGATTTCATCCGGTTATGAAGGTCGGGTGAATTTCACCTGACCTGTCACCACTTATCCAGAAGCCATCAAATGGCGTGTGGAACGGTTCGATGAACCGGGGTTCTGCAGGCGTTTGGTGGCTTTTTTCTTTCAGAAAGTCTATATGTCAGTCGATAATCCAAAGCAGCTGCTCAAAGACCTGTTCACCAGTGCGGTCGCGGCTGTCAGCGCAGAAAAATGTCTGCCTCAGTATCTGCCTAAGCCTGTTGAAGGCGGTAGAACAATTGTAATCGGTGCCGGTAAGGGTGCCGCTGCGATGGCGAAAGCTGTCGAAGACAACTGGGAAGGCGATCTCAGTGGTCTGGTTGTCACCCGTTATGACCATGGGATGCCATGCAAGCGTATCGAGGTGGTGGAGGCCGCCCATCCTGTCCCTGATGCGGCAGGACGTGCCGCCGCAGGCCGGATCATGCAGATGGTTCAGGGCCTGACCGAGAAAGACCTGGTGCTGTGTCTGATTTCCGGTGGCGGTTCCGCACTGCTGGCGCTGCCAGGTGATGGCATCACCCTGGAAGAGAAGCAGTCCATCAACCGCCAGCTGTTGAGAAGCGGTGCGAATATCGCTGAAATGAACTGTGTCCGCAAGCACCTTTCCAATATCAAGGGGGGCCGTCTGGCGCTCGCCTGCGCCCCTGCAAAGGTGGTGACCCTGCTGATTTCCGATATTCCAGGTGACGATCCGGGGATCATCGCCAGTGGTCCAACCCTGCCAGATCCTACGACCTGCGCCGATGCGTTGGCGATTATGAAGAAATACCAGATCGAGGTGCCTGCCCATATCATCGAACATCTGGAAAGCGGCAAGGGCGAATCTGCAAAACCCGACAATCCTGTCTTTGCGAACCACGAAAGCCATATCATCGCCACCGCACAGGATTCCCTGGAAGCGGCGGCTGAACTGGCCCGTTCCCGTGGCATCACACCTTATATCCTCTCAGACTGTATCGAAGGCGAATCCTGCGATATCGCGAAGATGCATGCGGCGATGGCACTGCAGGTGGCGAACAAGGGACAGCCTTTCACCAAGCCCTGTGTCATCCTTTCCGGTGGTGAAACAACGGTGACCGTCCGCGGTAACGGCCGTGGCGGCCGTAATGCCGAGTTCCTGCTCAGCCTGGCGATTTTCCTGAACGGTCAGCCAGGTGTCTATGCGGTTGCCTGTGATACCGATGGTATTGACGGTTCCGAAGACAATGCCGGTGCTGTCTATACACCTGAATCCATTGCCCGTGCGGAAGCGAAGGGGCTCCGTCCATTGAAGATGCTGGAAAACAATGATGGTTATGGTTTCTTCGATGCGTTGGATGACCTGATTGTCACCACACCAACCCGTACTAATGTCAACGATTTCCGTGCTATCCTGATTCTGTAAGCCAAAAACAGCAATCAGGAGGGGCCATGCGACGTCAACGCAAAGCGAAAATCGTAGCAACATTAGGACCCGCCAGCTCAAGCAGGGAGATGATTCTTGCCCTGTTTGAGGCTGGGGTGGATGTTTTCCGTTTCAATTTCAGCCATGGCACGCAGGAGGATCACCGCCGGCGCTATGAGACTGTCCGTGAGGTCGAACGGCTTGTCGGTCGACCTATCGCCATCCTTGCCGACCTTCAGGGCCCGAAACTCCGTATCGGAACTTTCGTCGAGGGCAAGGTCGACCTGCCGACCGGCAGTGAGTTTGTCTTTGACCGCAATCCCGAACCCGGGGATGCTTCCCGCGTGTGTCTGCCCCATCCTGAGCTTTTCGGCATCATGGAGCCGGGACATGGCGTCTCGCTCGATGATGGCAAGATCCAGATGAAGGTCATCAGCAGCACGCAGGATGAGATTCGCACGCGTGTCGAGACCGGTGGTCCCCTGTCGAACCGAAAGGGCGTGAATGTGCCTGATGTGGTGCTGCCGATTCCCATCCTGACGGAGAAAGACCGCCGTGACCTTGAGTTCGCGCTGTCTCTGGGCGTGGACTGGGTCGCCCTGTCGTTTGTACAGAGTCCTGCGGACTTGGTCGAGGCACGACGGATCATTGCCGGCAGGGCGCTGCTGATGACGAAACTCGAGAAGCCTTCCGCGATGGACTATCTGGAAGACATTGTCCGGGATTCCGATGCCGTGATGGTCGCCCGAGGCGATCTTGGGGTGGAACTGTCGCCAGAACAGGTGTCGGGTGCCCAGATCCGCATCATCCGGTGCTGCCGCCAGTATGGCAAGCCGACGATTGTGGCGACCCAGATGCTGGAGTCGATGATCCATGCGCCTACGCCGACCCGTGCAGAGGCGTCAGATGTTGCCACAGCGGTCTATCAGGGCGCGGATGCGGTGATGCTGTCTGCGGAATCCGCGAGCGGCTCCTATCCCGTCCAAGCGGTCACGATGATGGACCGTATCATCACCGAGGTCGAGCGTGATCCGCTTTATAACCAGATGATCAATGCCCAGCAGGAAATCAGCCATGAGATAGAGAGTGACGCCATCTGTCTGGCGATGCGTCAGGTCTCGAAGGCTATCCAGGCGGCTGTGAATGTGACGTACACCGAGTCTGGCTCCACCAGCCTGCGGACGGCCAGAGGCCGGCCTTTTGCCCCGATCCTGAGCATTCACCGCATCTGATGACCGCCCGCCGTCTGGCGCTTGCGTGGGGCGTGCATTCCACGGTATTGGACCATATCGTCCATGATGTGGATGGGATGGTCGCCGCTGCCTGTCAGGCGGTCTATGAGGAGGGGGTTGCGATGTCGGGTGACATGATCACGATTGTCGGGGGGATGCCTTTCGGCACCGAGGGGGCGACGAACCTGCTGAGAACGGCGAAGATGCCGCCTGTCCGATAGAGGGCAATCTCCTGACTCACCGGGACTGTGGTGATGGCCACAGTCCTCTTTTTATATCAGCCTGTATCAACATAGAGGGCGTGTTGGAAAAGCCAACGTGCTTTCCTGAAAGGAAGACAAGATGACGGAAGAAACCGATAAAGCGATGGATCTGGCGGTCGGGATGACCGCAGAGAAGACGGTAACGGTTCTGCCGGAACAGACCGCCCAGGCGATGGGGAGTGGCCGGAGTCCTGTCCTGGCGACACCTGCGCTGGTGGCTTTGATGGAGGCTGCGGTGCAGCAGCTTATCGATGCCCATCTGCCTGATGGCTGGGAATCTGTCGGAATCGGAATCAGCCTGAGCCATGAGACGATGACTCCTGTCGGTATGCAGGTGACGGTGAAAGCGGTCCTGACAGCTGTTGAGGAAAAGACACTGACGTTTGCTGTCAGCGCCGAAGATGAGCGGAGTCTGGCAGGGCAAGGCGTCTATAAACGGACGCTTGCCCGAACCAGAACACTCGCCAGAATGCTGAGACGGAAACAATGATTCCTGAAATAATCATGTCTTTTCAGCCGATTAGCGTGGGAAGTGAAAATCCGCATCAGATAAACATGAGAAAAGTTGCATAAAATCTGAAAAATTGACCTAGGTCATGGATGCAGTTGACTTGTTCTTACAAAATGGCAGGGCAATCAGTTAGAAATATCAAATAAAGGTATTTTCAGCTGGGCAAAAAACATCATCACCCATAAAAAAACAAGCGGGGATACATCCGCACGATGATGTCTGTGTGTAAACACAAAATAGGAGAGTAGATCTATGGCTACAGAAGAAAAATACCCTAACCGGGTAGTGCAGTTGTTCCTCGGTATCACCTGTATGGCGACCGTCGCAAACTGTCAGTATGGCTGGACCCTGTTCGTCGGCCCAATCGAAGATAAATATCATTGGGCCCGTGCAGCAATTCAGTTGTCTTTCACCATCTTCCTGATTTTTGAAACCTGGCTGGTTCCTCTCGAAGGCTGGGGCGTTGATAAATTCGGTCCACGTCCAGTCATCATCTTCGGTGCGATCATGACCTGTATCGGTTGGATCATCTGCTCCTTCGCATCCAGCCTCGGCGTTCTGTACTTTGCACAGATCCTGACCGGTGCTGGCGCTGGTGCGGTCTACGGTACCTGCTCAGGTAACTCCCTGAAATGGTTCCCAGACAAACGTGGTCTGGCATCCGGTGCAACCGCAGCAGGTTTCGGTGCTGGTGCAGCTATCACCGTTATCCCAGTCGCAAACATGATCAACACCCAGGGCTATGAACAGGCCTTCCTGGTCTTCGGTATCATCCAGGCTGTCATCATCGCCGGCTGTGCTATGTTCATGCCACGCGCAAAACTGCCACCAGGCATGCAGATCAAACCAAAGGTCATCTCTTCCAAGAAGAACTATTCTCAGATCCAGATGATCAAGGAACCACTGTTCTGGCTGATCTGGGCCCTGTTCGTCGGTGTCGCATCCGGCGGTATCATGGGTACAGCATCCTTCGGTCCAGTCTCCAAGGACTATGGCCTGAACAAGATCCCTGTCACCTGCCTTGGTGTCACCATGCCTCTGCTGTCCATGGCAATGTCCATCGATAACATCTGTAACGGTGCTACCCGTCCAATCATGGGTTACATGTCCGACCGCTTCGGCCGTGAAAACCTGATGCTGGTCGTCTTCGGCGGTGAAGCAATCGCCCTGCTGGGTCTGGTCTTCTTCGGCCGTTCTCCACTTGGCTTCATGTTCTTCGCAGCAATGACCTTCGCATGCTGGGGTGAAATCTTCTCCCTGTTCCCATCCATGTGTGCCGACACCTTCGGTTCCAAGTTCGCAGCAGGTAACGCAGGTACCTTGTACACTGCAAAAGGTACTTCTGCATTCCTGGTTCCAATCGGTGCTTGGCTGTCTGCTGGTGGTAACTGGGACCGCACCTTCATCATGTCCGCATGTATCTCCGGTGCTTGTTCCATCCTGTCCTTCTTCGTCCTGAAACCTTGGCGTCGTCGTTTCATCGAAAACAACAACAAGGAAGTCGAAGCTCTGGAAGCAGCAGAAGCAGCACAGGCTGCAAAATAATCCCGACACTCCGACTGGACCTGGTCCAATCGTTGTTTGATGAAAACAGAAACGGTGGCATTTCGATGCCACCGTTTTTTATTGTCATAAGAAAACCCCCAGCTAAGCTGGGGGTTCCAAAAAGCTTACAGCTATGGTGAGAAAACACCTTCA
>CAVJQJ010000222.1:0-3437 GCA_963651715.1 Anaerovoracaceae bacterium | reverse complement strand
GAGAAAGGGTTTCAGCCTATCTCTGATAAATGTCCACAGATATCGTTACAGGCTCCGTCGTACATAACCAGTCTCTAACTAGCCAAATATATGTCTTTAACTCATAAAGATTGAAACGTTTATTTGGCTAGTCTTTATCTCCTTATGAAAATACAATAAATCTTTCCACGCCGTATAATCACGACTGATGGAACCAAAGCAGAAAGTCCTGTCTTGATTTTCTGCTTTCTTTGTATATTTATATAACCATTCCTGCTGTCATTGAAATAATCAGATGGCAGAATATCTAAAATGTCCGATACACCTGTTCTTGACAGTAGAACTGCAAAAATTCTTCCTTGGGTCATTGCAATCGCATTTTTTATGCAGATGCTTGACGGGACAGCACTGAACATTGTTTTACCATCAATGGCAGTAGATCTTCAGACAACACCAATCCACATGCAGAGTGTCGTCATCAGTTATGCACTGACACTTGCGTTCTTGATTCCAGCTTCAGGATGGATTGCTGATAGATTTGGAATGAAACGCGTTTTCATGTTTGCGATGGCTTTATTCACAGCCAGTTCCGTCGCCTGCGGCCTGGCACAGTCGTTGCCTATGCTGGTTTTATTTCGCATTGCACAGGCAACAGGTGGTGCATTGATGGTGCCGGTTGGCCGCCTGATTGCCCTCAAGGCATATCCTCGAGAACAGGTTGTCGATATTCTGAGTTTCATAACAATGCCTGGATTGGTGGGGCCAATGGTTGGTCCAACACTGGGCGGAATCATGGTGGAATACTTATCGTGGCACTGGATATTCCTCATTAATCTGCCAGTGGGTATTTTAGGACTTATAGCAACCATGAGATATATGCCAACCTTTCTGAGCACGGAAGGAAGTAAAACTTTCGATATCTATGGTTTCCTGCTCTGCGGTATATTCATGTTGAGCACAACCATAGGATTGGAAGGAATAGGGGAGTTCCATTTTCCTATAAGCGTTACCAGTGCCCTGATATTCCTCGGCATTGCAAGTCTCATACTCTACTTCATTTATGCGACCAGAAAATCAGCCCCGATTTTCTCGATAAATATATTCCATGTTCATAATTTTAGGATTGGCTTGTTAGGAAACATCCTGACAAGACTTGGAAATGGAGCAATGCCGTTTCTCACCCCTTTGCTGCTCCAGATAGGGTTGGGGTATTCCCCAATGGAAGCTGGGATGGCAATGATTCCGATGACTGTCGGCGCCATTATTGCAAAATGTTTTGTAACACGGTTGGTACATCGTTTCGGTTTTAAACCCGTGCTGATTCTGAACACAATGATACTTGGCATTATGATTGCTTCGTACAGTTTGATTACACCATCAATGAATCCCTGGACCATGTTGGCTATTTTTGCAATCTTTGGTCTGATAAACTCAACTCAGTTCACCGCAATGAATACCGTGACGCTGGTGGACCTTTCTGATACCCAAGCAAGTAGTGGCAACAGCATATTTGCGGCAATTCAACAGCTCTCTATGGGGATGGGGGTTGCAGTTGCGGCATCACTGCTGGATCTGTTTTCGGAATCGTCTACCTTACAGATTCCAGAAGAAGCTGTCAGCGCACTTTCTGCAACCTATATCTGTTTGGGAGCAATCGCCTTTGTCTCTACAGTTATTTTTATTAGGCTCAGAAAGAGTACCGTCAAATAAAAAACCTGCCCTGATTGTTCAAAGGCAGGTCTATTCAAAGTAGTTCAGGACTATTCTGATTTCTTTTCTTGTTGAGCTTTCAGCAAATCACGGATTTCGGTAAGAAGCTGAACATCTTCAGGTGGAGCGGCAGGTTCTTCTGCAACTTCTTTCTTACGCAATTCAGACAACCGTGTCACCACTTTGATAACAACAAAAATGGAAATGGCAATAATGATGAAATCGATGATGACCTGAATGAAATTGCCATATGCAAGTACAATTTCAGGCTTGATGATTCTGTCGCCGTCTTTGACGGCAGCCTGCAGAACACATTTCATATCCTTGAAATCCATGCCACCAATAGCAAGTCCAATAAGTGGCATGAGGATATCTGCTACAAGAGAGGAGACAATCTTGCCGAAAGCGCCACCAATGATGACACCGACAGCCATATCGACAACATTGCCTTTAAGTGCGAATTCTTTGAATTCCTGAATAAAAGATTTCTTTTCTTCCATAGGGAGTTCCGTCAATTTGATGAATTGGAGATAATGCTAGACATGTTTCGCCGAGCATATTTGATAATGAAGCATCCTATCATGCAGCAACTGATAAATCCATCATTCAGCTATTGAATGCTTAAACGATTTTATCAATAGCTCTAAGCTAAGGAATCATGCCAAGCCAAAAGAAAATCCATGGAAAATAGATGAAGCTGTTGAAAAAACAATCTCTTCAAACAGGATATAATCATCACAGGAACAGACGGTCAACGTTGATACAAATAGACTGGAGAAAACAATGCAGGATAAGATGAGAATTCTCGTTGCAACAGATACCTCGGATTGGGCAGAAAAAGCAGAAAATAGAGGAGCCTCTCTTACGAAATCCTTACCTGACGCAGAAATGCTGTTGGTCAACATTCAGGAAAAAGGGGGACTCGATATTTTTGCCTCATTGATGTCCTATTCAGTGATGATTGCACAGGATACAATCCGTGAAGAAACAGAAAAGGTATTGATCCAGACAGCAACGAAACTTGCAGAGGAAAATGCAATTACAGTAACGCCAGTTATCCGATTTGGCAATGCCGCTGAAGAAATCCAGGCATTGGCGGAAGAGAAAAGGGCATCGATTCTTGTGATGGGGGCACATGGTCAGGGGTATCATTCAATGCCGATTATTGGCAATATTCCTGCAAAGTTGATTCAAGGTAGTCCTTGCCCTGTACTGATAGTCCGCGATGGATCAAACACCCCGTATCGCCGTATTTTGATTCCCATTGATTTCTCAGAAGTTTCCATCAATCAGGTACTTAAGTCATTACCATTCCTGCAAAATGATGCAGAGATAATCCTGATGAATGTTTGTGAAACGCCTAGTGCAAGTCGTCTGCGTTTTGCAAATGTCACTGTCGAAATGCTAGAGAACTATAGAAAAAAGGTTCAGAATGATGCACTTGAGAAAATCAACGAACTCATTGAATCACTTGATTCAAAAAGAAAATTCAAGGCACATGTCGAAACAGGGATTCCTCACGAAGCTATCCTGAAATATATCAAGACAGCAGAAATCGATTTGCTCATATTAGGGAAACAGCCTCGCAATAGACTGCAGGACTATTTGGTTGGAAGTACAGTTCATTATGCGATTAATGAAGCGGAATGCGATGTATTGATTACCCCAACTGGAGACATCAATTAAATTTAATAACGAAAAGCTACCCACCGGCATAGCCGGTGGTTCTTCATATCGCCTGTAAGGCT
>CAVJQJ010000221.1:4176-4845 GCA_963651715.1 Anaerovoracaceae bacterium | reverse complement strand
GGATGATGAAAATGACAAGATAATTGCCGCATTCTTGGCAAAGGACGACCGCTACGAGCTTGTTCCGATGAAACAGGTGCTGGCGGAGACGAAAGTTGATCTGGAGATGGGAGATTATCTGAAACTTCTCCCGCATAAACATCAGACAGATGGTTTCTTCGCTGCTGTGCTTGAAAGAAAAAAATAAGCTGTTCCAACTAAAGCACTCCTAAATATGAGAGTGCTTTTTTTCTGTCAGTTGATAGGGAGATTGACTGCTGATTTTTTCTGTTCAAAGATGCTGGATTCCCATCAAAACAGGGCGTCTTTCAACAGCTTGGATGATACAATTGCAGAGTAATGTCTTTTTGTCAGACAGTTCAGGAAAATGACTGTGTCAGTTTCCCAGACTGACCTTTTCATTGCACCACCAGATTTATTTCATTCAAAAACGATATGGCTAGATTCTCATTTCTGAAATCCTCCATAGAACCACTTACAGGGAGATGCTTATGATTCTTGGCATTGATGTTGGGGGTACGCATACCGATTCGGTTTTAATGGAAAACCGGAAAATTATTCGTAAATCCAAGGTGTTGACAGATAAGGAGAATATTCTCAAATCTGTCCTGATGGCAACTGAAGCCGTCGCTCAGCCTGAAGACCTGAAAAACCTGCAGCGCATTGTAT
>CAVJQJ010000221.1:0-4166 GCA_963651715.1 Anaerovoracaceae bacterium | reverse complement strand
CCTGACAACAAATGCAGTTGTCCAGAACCAGCTGGACAAGGTTGGTCTGATTGTGATGAATGGTCCAGGTGTTTCTCCTAAGGACCTGCCTTTGACTGATCTTGCAACGTATGTCACCGGCTATATGAGCCATCGTGGCATTGAGGCTGAAGCGCCAAATAATAGTGAACTGTCTGGCTTGAAATCAAAATTCAAGAACGAAGGCATCAAGCACTTTGCAATCATCGGTAAGTTTGCAACCCGTAATCCAGCGCATGAAAACGAAGTCAATGATGTCATGGCGGAAATCGCAGAGCATTCTTCCCAGAGTCATCAGCTGTCAGGTGCACTGAATTTTCCTCGTCGCATCTCAACCACCTACCTGAATGAAGCGGTCTGGGGACTTCAGCAGAAACTGGCTGACCAGTTGCGTATCTACATGGACAAGATTGGTGTCAACGTTCCGTTGTACATCCTGAAGGCTGATGGCGGCACTATTGATGTCAACTCTTCCCGTGAAACCCCAGTTCAGACCATTCTTTCTGGTCCTGCAGCAACCATCATGGGGGTTCTGCCTCATGTTTCAACGGACAAGGATTCCATCTCGGTTGATATTGGTGGGACAACCACTGATATCGCGCTGTTTGCAGATGGGGTTCCTCTACTTGAACCTCAGGGGATCACAATTGAAGGACACAAGACCTCTGTTCGTGGTCTGCTGACCCATTCTATCGGTGTTGGTGGTGACAGTCATGTTCGGGTTGAAAACGGCAAACTCCTGCTTGGCCCAGAACGTAAAGGCGCGGCAATGGCATTCGGTGGTCCTGTCCCAACGACAACCGATGCACTGATTACCTTGGGGATTGCTGATATTGGTGACAAGGCGAAGGCATTGGCTGCCATGAAGCAGCTTGCTGAGACATTGGGGACAACGCCAGAAGCTGTCGCCGATCAGGTTGCTGAACTGGCTTGCCAGCTGATTGTTGATAAGATCAATGCCATGCTGGAAGAAATCAACAGCAAACCAGTCTATACCATCCACGAACTGCTCGAAGGCAGGAAGATTGAACCAAAAGAAGTGCTGGTTGTTGGGGGGCCTGCTCCTTATATGGCGGAACGTCTTGGCAAGATGATGAATTTGCCGGTTGTTGTGCCAAGTGACTCCGATGTCATCAATGCGAGTGGAGCGGCAACAGCACGTACAACCGTTGAACTGAATCTGGTTGCCGATACTGAGGCTCAGGTCCTGAGTATTGCTGAAGAGGGTATCCAACAGGAAATCTCCAGACGCTTCACGGTGGATGATGCGATTGCGCTGGGTACTGAAAAACTGATTGCCAAGGCAAAACAGGCTGGTGCAAGAGACCAGGATATTGAGGTTGAAATCGCTGACAGACAGGTCTTCAATGTTGTCCGCGGTTATTCAACAACCGGTAAGAATATGCGTGTCAGACTGCAGGTCAAACCTGGTCTGATTAAAGATGAATCGAAATAAAGGAGTCTTCTGTGAAAAAGAAAACAGGACTGGTTTTTTTCCCGGCTTATGACTATGCGATTACGCCGACCCATCCAGAACGCGAGGAACGTCTTCTTTATACTCAGGATCAGGTTGTTGAAGAAGGTCTTCTGGATTTCGACAATGTCAAGGAATACAAGCCTGATTTAGCGACAGCGGCTGACATCAACCGTGTTCATTTCTGTGTGCCTGGTATTGATGAAATTGTCCATACCTCTCATCTGATTTCCGTTGGTGGTACGCTGACAGCAGCTGACAAGGTCATGACCGGTGAAGTCGACAATGCCTTCGCGCTGGTCCGTCCTTGTGGTCACCATTCTTTCCGTGTAGTCCATGGTAGCCGTGGTTTCTGTACCCTGAACATGGAAGCCATCATGATTGAATATATCCGCCAGAAATATGGTGTGAAGAAAATCGCAGTGGTTGATACTGACTGCCATCATGGCGATGGTTCCCAGGATATCTTCTGGCATGATCCAGATACACTGTTCATCTCCCTTCATCAGGACGGCAGGACATTGTATCCAGGGTCCGGTTTCCCAGATGAAGCAGGTGGTCCAAATGCCTATGGTTCCATTGTGAATCTGCCAATGCCTCCAGAAACCTGTGAAGAAGGTTTCCTGTATGTTCTGGATAACATCGTCATGCCACTGTTGGATGACTTCAAGCCTGATCTGATTGTGAACTCTGCAGGTCAGGATAACCATTATTCGGATCCAATCACCAACATGAAGTTCACTGCTCATGGCTATGCGGTGTTGAATGACAGACTGCAGCCACATCTGGCGGTTCTGGAAGGTGGTTACTCCATTGAAAGTGCGTTGCCATACATCAACACCGGCATCATTCTGGCGATGGCAGGTCTGGATTACAGCCATATCAAGGAGCCTGATTACAGTGCCCGTGACCAGATCCAGTCCCAGCATATCACCAGCTACCTGAAACAGCTGAAAGACTATACGCTGGAAGCTTGGAAGAATAAGGATGCGCTTCGTCGCCGTGCTTATCCTGACAAGCCTTTCCATAGCCGTAACCGTAGTATTTTCTACGATACTGACTATATCCGTGAAACCCAGACAGAAACCGTCAGAACCTGTCAGGAATGTAGCGGTGCTGTCGTGATTGAGTCCAAGGCGGATACTGGCCGTCATAGCCGTATCAAAGCAGTCCATCTGCCTCGTCACTGTTGTTCGGCATGCCGTAAATGGGCAACTGAACAGTTCGAAAAAGGCCGTCAGGAAGGTTTTGTCCAGACTTTCCTGCAGGACCGCGACAACGATACCTATACAGTCGACGAATAAGTCTTTAGGATTCTTCAGACCAACAAAAAGCCGACCATCCGGTCGGCTTTTTGTTGGATGGATATTGCGACAAGGAAGGGGGGAATCCAATATCCAACCAGGGGGACTTTATCTGGGGTTATGCGCAGCCGCAACCTCCGCATCCACAGCCATGAAGACCACGGCACAGCTCGAAATTACCGGGTTGATGGTGTGGCAATTCACCAAGATCAATCACGATACCGGTATGGCCAAAGGAGACAATATCACTGCCCAGATAATCCCGCATCTGCTGCATGGCTCTGTCGCCGGTGCAGTGGCATGGAATCATCCAATCCATTTGCCAAGATTTCATGGCAGCCAATGTCTTCGTCATGCGGTTTTCATCTGCGCGGATCAGATGCATGCCACCGACGATACCAGAAACTTTTTCAATACCCGAGACTTTACGGATGTAGTTGACGGTATTGACGATGCCGGAATGGCAGCAGCCCAGCATGATGACGAGACCTTTATCGGTTTCAAACCACATGGACATATCATCGGAAACAGGATCTGGCTTGGTTGCGGCTGCATCCAGGAAGAGGGCGTCACCGACATCTTCAAAGTCAGTTAGGCGCGGAACAGGTCCCGTGACACCAACACCAGGAAGCAGGTAAACAGGATGCGAGAGAACATGTTTCTTGCCTGTTGCTGTCAGGTTGCTGAAAACCTGTTTTGCGCTGGCAGGAGGCGACCAGTTCAGGGATGGATCTCCTGGACGGCAGCAGAAACGGTCGTATTCAATGTTTGCCCCACAGTACATTGGGGCATTGGGATTGATGGCATAGAAATCCACTAGATTGTCGGTATGGTCATCATGACCATGACTCATGACCAGTGCTTCTGCTTCAGCCAGATTGATGCCTAGAACTTTTGCATTATTGAGGATAACGCCTTTCTGACCAGTATCAAACAGGATGCGACGGTCACGGACCTTGACCCATGCGGCAAAACCGTGGACACAGGCAAGACCTTCACCGGCCTTGTTGTCAACGAGGAGGGTAATGCTGGATGGCGCTCCAGAACACCCACAAACATTTCCAGTTGTCTTAGACATTTTCCATTCCTTGCTGGTCAGCGAAATAAGTCGAATCCGATTAAGCTCCAATTATTCTAATAAAAAGTTTTTTATGACTGCAATAAAAAAATTATTCTAATGATTACAACGGGTTATTGATTTTTATTGAGGCAGTCTACTGAATACTTGAATGGATTGAAATGCCATATTGGCAGTAGTATGTCAAAAATGGCAGAATTTGTCAGTTGTGAGTGGTATTATGGAGAATAGGAAAAAACTACCCACCGGCATAGCCGGTGGTTCTTCATATCGCCTGTAAGGCTCTGTTACC
>CAVJQJ010000220.1:0-3616 GCA_963651715.1 Anaerovoracaceae bacterium | reverse complement strand
TCAACATACCGATGTCATTATGCCCATCCCCAAAGGCCATGACCTCTTCAGGAAGAATATTCTCATGTTCGAGCATAGCCCGAATGCCTGCGTCTTTCCCTCCCCCTTTGGGAATCGCATCAAAACAGATTGGCAGGAAACGGGTCATATCAACTGTCCTGAGATTGTCCGTAATCAACGATTCCCCTCCTTCAGGCATGAAAGAGACAAACTGCAATACTTCATTTTCAGGTACGTTGTCCAGACTTGCCGGCTCCGGCAAAGGGTGGTTGATTACCCGATAAAGTTCCCGAACACGTTCGTCTATCCTATTGAGTGTTCCACCTTTCGCATGAATAAACAGGCAGGGAAAGTTATGTATCCGAATCAGTTCCTTCAATTTACGGATGTCCTCAACATCAATGGTGTGTTTTCTGACGATTCCCTGAGCGTTGTAGCAGTATTGCCCATTCAGGACAACGTAGCCATCAAACTTAAAGAACTTATCCATGAAAGGCATCATATTCGGAGAACGCCCTGTCGCAATGAACAGGCGGATACCTTTCTTCCGTAAAGCCTGCAATGCCTGCTGGGTCGATTCGGGCATGGAATGTGTCTTGAAACTGATCAGTGTGCCGTCAATGTCAAAAAAGACGGCTTTGATTTTCGAAGAAGCGGATTGCATGGAATGATTTTTGATTCACTCTGATTCTGAAAGAAGTTATCAATCAAGGTGCAGATTGAATCGCAGGTTTATGTTCTATAACCAGTTTTTTCTCATTAAGAACAACCTGCTTTTCAACAGGCTGCAGTACTGCTGTATCTTGGACAGGTGCAGCAACCTTAGCAACTTTCTGAGCTGCCACACGTTTCCTGACCTTCAAAACCGGTTTCTTTACTTTTTGTCTGTGAACTTTCTTTTTGACGACAGATCCAGCACGTGCCCCCCAGTTCCAAGGCGGCACAGGATTGGCTTCCGACCAGAGTCCACGCTGTGCATCACGTGATTGATCCTGCATGGTCTGCCATTTTGAGCACACATCAAGTGTACATTGCCTTCCGTTGACCCACGCAAGACCAGAACCTGTCAGATAGGATTGAACACTGTATTGATCATGGATATAAACAATCGCAACATCGGTGTTGCCATCCGCATAGATGCGTTCTATATCAACAGACCGTCCAAGAATCACTTTGCTAGTAGCAAGCCGGGCAGACGGACCGTATGACTGATTGCCCTTTGGTGCCGCAACGCCATAGAGCCTGACGTCATATAGACCGCCTTGATAATTGACCCGATAGGTATCCCCCGTCACAACCTGTTCAACAACCCCCTGCCAATTCGCAAAAGCCAATGGCATCTGAACTGCCAAGAAACATGTCATGAGGAAAGATTTCACGCTGCGTCTCCAATCGATTCAAATCGCATTCAATATGATGATAGTATGACGATATCTGATGTCTGTGTACAGAGGACTTTACGGGTAAGCATCATATTTTCCCATCATCTGTCAGGACCTGCACATCAGTCATGTTTTGATGAATTGTCTATTTTCGAGGTATTTATGCAGCCCATGGATTCTGGATTGATCGGGAATTCCCGTACAAGTGCGATTATTGACAGCCATGGCCGTTTTCTCTGGTGGTGTTACCCTGTCTTTGACAGCAAACCACTCTGCTCTGATTTTTCGCAACCCTGCTGTCATACCCAGCAATCATCAGGAACCATCGATGTCCTGTTTGAAAAGGTCAGAAACAAGGACCAATATTACGTTCCAAACACCCCTGTCCTGATTACCCGCTTTGCGGACAATGCACATAACGTCATTGAGACCGTTGACTTCGCCCCATGCTACATCCAGTATGGGCGACTTTTCACCCCATCACAGATTATCCGGATTATCAGGCGTGTAGCAGGAAAACCGCGAATTTCCATCAGAATTTCACCATCATCAACCTGCGGTACTCAGGAATCATACGTCAATGTCGGAGCAAACCACATCACATTCAAAGGCAATCACGAAAACTTCAGGGTCACATCCGATGCCTCGATCATGTCTCTGCTTGATTCTCAGGCTTTCTATCTTGAAGACAGCGTCACACTTGTCATGGGAATTGATGAGCCCCTTGGAACTGCTCCTAAAGAATATGGACGCGCTTCTTACGAAGCTACTGTTGCCTATTGGCAGGGATGGATCCATAACATATCCATTCCCCTGGAATGGCAAAACGAGGTTATTCGCTCCGCCATCACACTGAGGCTAAATACATTCAGGGACACAGGTGCCATTGTTTCTGGCCACTGTGCTTTTGATACATTTTCCCAAAATGCATTCTCCCCTTCCGCCTTGACCTGGGTACAGGATGCCAATTCCGTCATCAGAGCTCTCAACCGCCTTGGTGCCACAGGCACTATGGAAAGATATCTGCAGTATCTGATGAATGTCATTGCCGACGCAAATGGCCTGCCATTCCAAGCCGTCTATGATATCCGGCGCAACACAATTGTCGCCACGCAGGATTCCGGCATCTGGGAAACGGGTGAACACAATGACAGTTATGGCGCAGCCATTCTTGCCTGCACGCAGGCTTTCTTCGATGCAAGACTTTATCACCCTGCTGATAAATCTGTATTCCGCCAGTTGGAACGTCTTGGTGAAATTGCCGTAGAGAAGTACCGCAGACCTGATTTAGATATCTGGGGCCATGGCGAAACAGCTGTACACACCTACTCCAGCATGATGTGCTGGGCTGCGTGTGACCGTCTCGCACTCATTGCAGATAAATTATCACTTCATACCAAGGCAAAAGAATGGAGAGACCGTGCCACGATGATCCATGAACGAATCATCGAAAATGCATGGCATGAAGGTTTACAGACATTCACTGCCACATGGCAGGGAAATACTGTAGATGCAGGATTATTGAGGATGACCAACCTGCATTTTCTCCCGAATGACGACTCCCGTGTCATCAAGACGGTTGAATACATTTCCGAAAAGCTTCTGAATGGCGACTTTCTCGAATGCACAGAAACATCCACCGATCAACGCAACACAAGTTTTCATCTGATCTGCACTTTCTGGTGGATTCAGGCACTTCATGCAATTGGGCAGAATGAACGTGCGCGTGATGCTTTCGAACGGATTCTTTTCTACCGAAACCACCTCGGCATGCTGTCATCCGATGTTTCCCAAGATGACCGTTCATTGTCCGGTATTTTCCCATCAACAGCCTCCATGGTCGGCATTATCCAATGTGCTGTTGCTCTTTCCGATTCCTGGGATCATTTATGCTAATCGGTAAGCCTTCCCCCATTTTTCCCATTGGGAAAGACTCATTCTCGATAACACCCTCATAAATCCAATCATTATTTCCCACTTCCCCCTCAACAGAAACTGTTCAAGTAGGGGGGTGAAAATCGGTTAAACTTCAGGATTAAGCAAAAAGTTTTATCCACCCAACAAACCATGCAGAAAAAAGACTCTCATACCAAGCAGAAAAAAGTATTTATCAAAACCTTTGGATGTCAGATGAATGAATATGATTCGTCTAAAATGGCTGATTTATTGGAAGCCGATGGCGATTATATTCGAACAGATACTGCTAAAGAGGCTGATCTTATTCTCTTAAATAC
>CAVJQJ010000219.1:0-3067 GCA_963651715.1 Anaerovoracaceae bacterium | reverse complement strand
CATGCAAATGACAGTGTTTAGATGCGCCTGTTAGGGCGCTGCTGGTAACAGAGCCTTACAGGCGATATGAAGAACCACCGGCTATGCCGGTGGGTAGCTTTTGTATCAGAAAATCAGAAATGTCCTGTTGTCAGGTATCGGCAGAGGCATTCAAGGCAGTGCTGGATGCTCTGGTTGCGGACAGCATCACGGTCGCCGGAGAAACGCTGTTTATCGGTGCTGAAGACGCCGTCCTTTGTCGCGAAACCAAAGCAGACGGTGCCAACCGGTTTTTCCGGAGAGCCACCGTCTGGGCCGGCAATTCCGGTTGTGGAGATGGCGACATCACCTGCGGTGACTTCCAGTGCGCCTTTTGCCATGGCGAGGGCGACTTTCTGGCTGACGGCACCCTGCTGCGCAATCAGGTCTGCAGGGACTTTGACCAGATTGGTCTTGGATGCGTTGGAATAGGTGGTGAAACCGCATTCAAACCAGTTGGATGAACCAGGCACATCTGTCACCAGTTTTGCAAGACCGCCACCTGTGCAGGATTCAACGGTGACCAGTTTCATGTTTTTCTGTGAGAGCAGTGATCCCGCCTGCTGTGACAGTTCAAGGTGTTTATCAGTCATGATTTTTCTCCTCCCTGTGATTTAAAAAAACATCAATGCCATTTTCTCATAAAGCAGGAAAAAGATAATGGCAAAGATGGCGGCGACAATATCGTCGAGCATCACGCCAAAACCCCCATGCACATGGCGGTCAAACCATCGGATGGGAGGCGGTTTGGACATGTCAAAGATCCGGAAAAGAACGAAGGCAATCACCTCATCAGTGATTGTTGTCGGCATAAGGAATGCCAGAATCAGCCACATGGCGATGATTTCATCCCAGACCATATGACCGCTGTCAGGACTGTTGAGTGCATCTCCTGTGAATTGGCAGGCTTTGATGCCAAGCAGGAAGCCAATGGCACAGATGACATACCATGTGATGGCGGTGAAGATGGAAGGAAACTGTTTTGTCAGGAGATGAAAGCTGATGGAGCCGAAAACAGTGCCCATGGTCCCAGGAACAATAGGGGATAGTCCGCTTCCGAAACCAAGTGAGAGCAGATGCCACGGATGTGACATCATGAAACCGAAGGTAGGGTGGATGCCCTGTTTTTTCTGATTGAACAGGCTCATTTCTTCTGGGATGCAAAGTGGTCAAATGAGCGGATGCTGCCTTGGTCCAAAGGTCCTGTTGCATTGAAAAGCCGGATGCCGGCAGATGTTTCGATTTTACCGATTCGGGTCACTGCAACGCCAGCTTTTCTGGCTGCATCAAGAACGGCTTCCTGGTGGGATTCAGGTGCTGTGAAGCAGAGTTCATAATCGTCACCACCACCAAGGGTGCATTGCAGCTGCCAGCGTTCATCCTGTTTGGCCAGCGTTTCACTCATCGGCAATAGATCGGTATTGATGGATGCCCCAACATGGGAAGCGTCAAGAATGTGTGTAAGATCTCCAAGCAGGCCATCTGAAAGATCCAACGCGGCATGGGCGATATTTCTGAGAGTTGTGCCCAGTTCAACGCGGGGAGTCGGCTTCTGCATCCGCGGGATGACACGTTGGAATGCTTCATCTGTCAGTGTCAGCTCATGCCGCATATGTCCCAGTGCCAGACGGGCGTCACCGATGGTGCCGGAAATCCAGATGTCATCACCGGCCATGGCCGCATCTCGGCGTAAGGACTGTCCTGTTGGTATTTCACCAAAAACGGTAATGCAGATGTTGAGGGGGCCACGGGTTGTGTCCCCGCCAATCAGTTCACACTGATGCTTGTCGGCAAGTGCCAGCATGCCTTGGGAGAATGGTCTGATCCATGCTTCATCAGATTGAGGCATGGAAACAGCCAGGGTGAATGCGACCGGTGTGGCGCCCATTGCGGCAAGATCGGACAGATTGACTGCAAGCGATTTATGTCCCAACTGTTCAGGATCGGTATCAGGAAAGAAGTGGGTGCCAGAAACCAGCATATCGGTCGAGATGGCGGTTTGGAAACCGGTTTTCTGCCTGATCAGGGCGCAGTCATCGCCGACACCTAAATCGGCACGTTTTGCAGGTCTGGTAAAATACTTGGTGATAAGGTCAAATTCGGAAATCACGGCAAACGATGTCTTGAAATTTCTGTTGATTGAATATACATAATAAATTGTATCTTTATTGTGGCAAAGCAGGACATGCTAAACTTCTGCTTTTTGGCGCTGATTGCGCTGCCATTGTCTGAATTTACTGTACCGAAAGGCGGAAAAGGGAGAGGTCTCTGGTCCGGGAATCAGTTTTGAAGTTGTAAGATGAACCAGGTATCTTTGATTGAATATATCGGCGCAGGGCTGTTTTTTATAGCGTTGCTCCACAGTTTCTCCACCAAGTTCTTTGTCCGTCTGGCTCAGCGAGAAGGGAGACATGCCGGGCTTTGGCATATGCTGGGGGAAGTCGAGGTTGTTTTCGGTTTCTGGGCGTTTGTGCTGCTGGGCTGTATGGCAGCTGTGGACGGCTATCACAGTGCGGTGGAATATCTCGACACCCGGAATTTCACAGAGCCCCTCTTTGTGTTTGCTATTCTGGTGATTGCGGGGACACGTCCGATTCTGCAGGCGGCTCAGCTGCTGATTGATACATTGGACCGCCTGATTCCCCTGCCAGGGACGACTGCCTATTACTTCCTGACATTGTCTATTGTGCCGATTCTTGGGTCTTTTATTACAGAACCTGCCGCCATGACGTTGGGGGCGATTATTCTGCGTGACAGGTATTTCACGAAGAAGATTCCAGAAAGCATGCGCTATCTGACGATTGCCATTCTGCTCGTCAATGTCTCTATTGGTGGTGTTCTGACGCCTTATGCGGCACCTCCTATCCTGATGGTTGCAGGTAAATGGGGTTGGGGACTGCATCATATGCTGATGAATTTCGGCTGGAAAGCGGTGATTGCCATCTGTTTGAATGCGGCGATTGCCAGTGTTGTGTTCCATAAGACTCTCTTTTCCATGAGCAAGCAGCATGAAGACAGCGAAGTACTCCGTGTACCATTGGTTGTCATG
>CAVJQJ010000218.1:0-15375 GCA_963651715.1 Anaerovoracaceae bacterium | reverse complement strand
GACCAATACCAGCAGATGGTTTAACACCGAAAGACAGGATGCTTGGAGCCTTGCCATTCATATATTTCTGGCACAGATTATAGTCACGATGACCCTCCAGTGCAGCACAGTTGACCCAGGAGACCTTAGGATGGTTGCTGAGGAATTTCGCAATCGCCAACGCATTTTCAGAAGCACGTTCCGCACGCAGTGGCAGTGTTTCGATACCCTGCAGGATCAGCCAGGAGTTCATTGGAGACAGTGCGCCACCTGTATTTCGGAGAGGGACAACACGGCAACGGGCAATATAAGCACCTTCACCGAACACATCGGTATAGACAACACCATGATAGGAGACATCAGGTTCCTGCAGACGGCGGAATTTCTTAGGATCGCACTTCCAGTCAAATTTACCGCTGTCGACAACACAGCCGGCCAGACTGTTTGCATGTCCTGCCATGGATTTTGTCAGCGCATGGACGATAATATCCGCACCGAAATCGATTGGACGGCAGTGGTATGGGCTAGGGACCGTATTATCCACAATCAGTGGAATGTTATGGGCATGTGCGATTTTTGCCAGTTTTTCGATATCGGTGATATTGCCCAAAGGATTGCCGACAGATTCGCAGTAAATCGCCTTGGTCTTTTCATCGATCCGGGCAGAGAAATCGTCTTCCAGCAGGGGATCTGCGAAACGGACTTCCAGACCATACTGAGGGAAAGTATGGGCAAACAGATTATAGCTGCCACCATACAGGGTAGAAGATGCAATGATATTGTCGCCAGCCTCTGCAATCGTCATGATGGAATACATCACCGCAGTCATACCCGAGGAAACTGCCAACGCACCGACACCACCTTCCAGCGCAGCGACACGTTTTTCCAGAACATCCGTGGTTGGATTCATGATACGGGTGTAGATGTTGCCTGGAACTTTCAGGTCAAACAGATCCGCGCCATGCTGTGCGCTGTCAAACGCATAGGAAACGGTCTGGTAGATTGGAACAGTAACAGATTTGGTGACAGGATCCGGTGTGTAACCGGCATGAACAGCTAATGTTTCGAATTTCATGATGGTATACCGCGAGTTGAAAATAATATTCTAAAGTATACCATTTCATATCCCTCGAAATTGAAGGGATTTCCAATTTTTGTCTGCCTGATAAAACCTTACAACATTTACTGGCAGAAATATTTTATCTCAGGTTTTATAGATGCTTCAGTCGCCACGCATTGGCATAGACCGCATAATCATCACCCCGGACAAAACCGAGCAGCCCGAGTCCTGCCTGATCAGCCATCCGGACAGCCAATGCCGTTGGCGCAGATACCGCAGCCAGCACAGGAATGTCGGCCAACACACATTTCTGCACCATTTCATAGCTGGCACGGCTGGTCACCAATGCAGAACCACGTGAAGCATCGGCCTGTTGCCGTCTCAATGCACCGATCAACTTGTCCAGGGCATTGTGACGGCCGACATCTTCACGGATAAGTGTCACCTCACCATCAGCATTCAACCAGGCAGCTGCATGCGTGGCCCCTGTCTGCCGCTTCAGCGACTGAAGTGCTTCCATCTTCATCAGCCCTGCGGTGATCTGATCAACTGGAACCGTGAAATCATGCTTCAGTTGCGGCAGAATCTTGACCGCCTGAGCAAGGGAATCTGTGCCACAGAGCCCACATCCCGTCCTGCAGGTCAGATTCCTACGACGCTCCTTCAAGTGCACAAAACACTCACTGGCAATCTCAATCTCCACATGAATTCCATTGAATGCCTCAACCACATCGATGTCATAGATTTCTTTCGGAGACTGGACAATACCCTCCGTGAGAGAAAAACCGACGGCAAAATCCTCCAGATCATCAGGCGTCGCCAACATCACCGCATGAGAAATACCGTTATAACTGAGTGCGACGGGCACCTCTTCCGCGACCACATCCGTGCTTTCGACAGATTGCCCACGCTTCATCCGCATCAGTGGGACTTCAGAAGCAGTCACATATCTTTCCATAAGACAATTTCCTTGTATCAAGGCAACGCAACAACAACCGCAGACTCATCGACAACGGCATAAACCGCATCACCGATGTCAAAATGTTTCTCACTGGGTGCGAAACCAACCACCTGAAGACCACCGTGAAGCTCGAGCGTAATCTCATCGCCGCTCTCCCCTCGGGATACCCGGCTGACGGTTCCCTGAAGGCAGTTAACCGCGTTCATCTCATCCGTTGGATCATCATCAAAAACCTTGACTGCCATGGCCTTGAACATCGCAATCACAGACACCCCAGGCTCAAGCCCCAGCAGTTCAGCACTTGTCCGGGTGATACGGGAAACAAGTCCGGGAATATCTACGACAGCTGATAGACAGACACGGACAATCTGCCCCTTCATCTTCAATCCGACGACATGGCATGGCACGTAATTCCGCATGCTGGTACGGATACCCAGACCGGAAACGGGATGGCCTTTCTGCGAAGCTACTTCACTGAATTGGCTCAGGACATCATTACGGCTCTTCTGGACAATATCGGCAATCTCAAGAAGACAGGTTCCCTCATCGGTCAGTCTGGCACCACCGCCACCGACACCCCCTACAACCTTCTCGACCAGCATCACGCCGGTCAGGTTGGTCAGCGTATCAATCGCCTGCCATGCCGCTTTGTAGCTGATACCGGTTTCACGGGCAGCCTTGGAAATCGAGCCCGTCTCACCGATCTTACGCAGAACCTCAATACGCCTGTCCACCATGTCATTGCTGAAAACATTGGCTAAGGAAGCAGAATCGCCCATCTCAAGACCCTTATCCATAAAACGAATGGTCCATATTTTACCATTCATATTCTTAACCGTATGGTGCTATAATCGCTATTCCTTTGATGAATAACGAAAGAAAACGTCTATGTTCAAACAAATCAGATTATCAAAAATCCTCGTCGGACTGCTGATGATGGCAGGTGCCGCAATCGCTTCCGCAGAAAATGTCAGCGTCGCTGTTGCGGCCAACTTCAAGGAAGCCCTGCAGGATATTTCCGCCAGTTTCCAACGGGCAACCGGCCATACCGTCTCCATCTCTTCTGAATCCAGTGGAAAGATTGTTGCCCAGATCCAGAATGGCGCATCCTATGACATCTTCCTGTCAGCCGATGAGGCAAAACCGATCAAGCTGGAAAAAGAAGGCGGTATCGTCCCTGGTTCCCGTTTCACCTATGCCATCGGCAAGCTGGCACTCTGGTCCGCCACCCCAGGTGTAGTTGACAGCAAAGGATCGATTCTTCAGAGAGGCGGCTATCAGCATCTTGCCATCGCCGATCCAAAACTGGCACCTTACGGTCTGGCTGCGACACAGGTCCTGCAGAAATATGGTCTTGCAGGAAAAATTGAACCATGGCTGATTGTCGGCAAGAACATCGGCACAACGTTCTCCTATGTCCAGACAGGCAACGCGGAAATCGGCTTTGTCGCACTCTCCCAAATTTACAAAAACGGGCGCTTGACCCACGGCGGTTCCTATTGGCTTGTCCCATCCAAGTATTACAAACCAATCCGTCAGGATGCTGTATTATTGCCACACGGCAGAAACAACAGTGCAGCGATTGCCCTGATGAAATATCTGAAATCACCTGCCGCACGTAAAGTCATGAAAGCCTACGGGTACGGCAACTGATCTGAAAGAAGAAGTACATGCCAGTATTTGATCTGTCAGCAGTCTTTTTGACGCTCAAGCTGGCATCACTGACCACCATCATCCTGCTGATTATCGGAACACCGATTGCATGGCATCTTGCCCATACACAGGGATGGTGGCGTGCGCCAATCAATGCCGTCGTCAATCTGCCTTTCGTCCTGCCGCCAACAGTGCTCGGCTTCTATCTTCTGGTCCTGATGGGGCCCAAAGGTCCTATCGGACAGTTATGTGACGCCATCGGCGTCTCCAGATTGCCGTTCACATTCTACGGATTACTGGTGGCATCGGTGATTTATTCCCTCCCATTTGTCGTCCAGCCACTCCAGAATGCATTTGAAGCCATCGGGAAAGGCCCTCTGGAAGCAGCGGCAACACTACGTGCCTCCCCATTGGACACCTTTTTCTCTGTTGTTGTCCCACTGGCAAAAACCGGCTTCCTGACTGCCATTGTGATGGGGTTCACCCATACCGTCGGAGAATTCGGAGTCGTGATGATGATTGGCGGTGACATTCCTGATGAAACTCGGGTGCTGTCGGTCACGATTTATGACCATGTCGAGTCCCTGGAATTTACCCAGGCGCATTATCTTTCCGCAGGACTGCTGGTTTTCTCATTCGTTGTCCTGGCACTGCTTTACCTCTTCAACCCCAATAAACGCCGGTCATGAACAGTCTGCGATTCAAAGGAAAAGTCACCTTTCCCAATTATCAACTCGGCTTTGACATGACATTGCCCGGCACCGGCGTCACAGCATTCTTCGGAGAATCCGGTGTGGGCAAATCCACCCTGCTCAGGGCAGTTGCGGGACTTGAACATCCAGAGGAAGGACAGATTATCGTCAATAACACCGTCTGGCAGGATGATGCGGAGCACATTTTTATCCCGCCCCATCAACGTTCATTGGGCTTCGTCTTTCAGGATGCACGCCTTTTCATGCATCTGGATATCATGAAAAACCTGCAGTTTGGGATGAAACGGGTCAAAGAGACAAAGAACACCATTTCACTAGATAAAGCCATTGATTTACTGGGTATCGAACACCTGCTGGACCGTATGCCGGTGACACTCTCAGGTGGGGAAAAACAGCGTGTGGCAATTGCCAGAGCGTTGGCGACCAGTCCTGACATCCTGCTGATGGATGAACCCCTCGCATCACTCGATCTGAAGCGCCGCCAGGAGATTCTGCCTTATCTGCATCGGCTGAACACGGAACTGAATATTCCAATCCTGTATGTCAGCCATTCACTTGAAGAAGTCGCCGCCCTGTCTGACCATCTGGTTCTGCTGGAACGGGGCAGAATCACGGCATCAGGACCAACGAATAAAATGTTGACACGGCTTGATCTGCCATTGGCGCATTACGATGCAGCCGGGGCATCAATCTCAGGAAAAATCACCGAGACAGATGACGGATTCCAACTGAGTACATTCAGTTTTTCTGGTGGTCATCTCTATATTCCTGCCGCTGGATACACCATCAATCAGCAGCTCCGCCTTCGGATCCAGGCACGCGACATCAGTCTCTCCATTGATCGGCCGGGAACATCGAGCATCCTGAACGTCATTGAAGCTGTTGTCGTCAATCTGACAGACAGTGGACAGGGACAGGTCATGGTCGAACTGGATGCAAAGGGCACCCATTTCCTCTCAAGGATTACCCGGAAATCCGCTGCCGTCCTTGCCCTCGCTCCCAATACCCAGGTCTTTGCCCAGATCAAAGGAACGGCTGTCGTTGAGTGATGGCCAGCCAACACCTGAGACAATTTGTAACCAACTGCACCCTTCAGAAATCTTTCAGCTAAGATGATGGCCATTGCAATCCATCGGGAAACACCATGCGTCAACTGTTCAGTAAAAGCCGACATGCCATCCTCTGTCTATTCATCTCCCTGATCGGCCTTGCAGTCACGGTCCAACCGGCATCAGCAAAATCCCGGACAGAAAGGGTCATCGAACTCATCAACCAGATGGATGAGGATGAACTGGAAGAACTTCAGGAAGCCCTTGAAGATGAAGCAGACGCGACAGATACCGACAGTGATGACGATGAAGCGTATCCATCAACACGGCATCAATCCAGAAGTTATCTTTCTAAAGGCTTCAATATGCCTGTCACCTACTCTGGCGAACCAGCAGTCGTCCTGACAGCCATGAACCGTGACCGTGAAAAACTGGGGCTTGATCCATTGATCGCGGACAAGACCCTGACTGATGCGGCCAAAGAACGGGCCCAGGAAATCCGCACACTGTTCGAACATCAGCGTTTAGACGGCAGGGATGCACTGACCATTTTTGAAGACTACGGCATCGATTACAGCTACGCAGGCGAAAACATTGCCTATGGCGATGGAATGAAAGGGAAACAGGCCTACCGTGGCTGGTACAACTCGCAGGGACATTACGAAAACATGATGTCTGGACATTTCACCCATCTCGGTATTGGTTACTTCCGGGATGGCAACGGCCGAGGTTACTGGGGCCAGCTGTTCGGCGCCCCTCAAAACTGATATCCCTCATCATGCAATGCAGATGGCTGGCTCGAATACCTGCCATCTGCTTATCTTTCCTGATATTTCCTCTGTTCACGATAGGCTTCTTTCATCCATAGACGGCCTTCTGAATGAGTCTTCCCCCTCTTTCTCAGAAACATTTATTTTCACAAATCGTTGATTTTAATGAAAATATTGTGTATAAATAAAAACTGAAGAAATACTTCATAATTATTGAAACATCAATATTCAAACTTGGAAAAAATCATCGAGGAAATTCATTAAGAAAGGAAAAGAAAGCGGGAAGTTTTTACTTTAACTGAACTGGCAACCATCGAGTACGGCGTCGAACGCGCGCAAGACGGGCTATCTAGATAACCTCAGCACTTGCATGAATGTACGGAAGATGGACTGACGGCTGAGGCTATCAGATATCGCGTCGGCAACGTGACAGAAGTAGTGACTCCATACAAGAAATCCAGTGCCATAGCTAAAAGGAGCAGTTATGAATACTCATCACTTTAAGCTGTATGACCAGGATAAAGACTTTGGAATCTTCACCTGTGTTGCACCCTCTCGGGAAAGTTCATTTGTGGTAGCGATTAAGTTCGCAAGAGAAAGGAAACTGACCATCCAATGCACAGAACCACCACGGCCATGCCTCTGCGCAAAATGCAAGCTCTGTACAACCTGTGATGTCTGCAATATTGATTTACTGCATTATCTGGAAATCAGCGACTGATGGCTTTCATGCTTGCGCTTGGGAAACACCTCATTTCACCACAATGAGGTGTTGAGTACAGATCGTGGCCTTTAAAAACGTCACTGATATCGTCATGTACCAGTGGCTCAATCAGATCCGCTTGGACAAAGCGGCAAGGTTTTTCTGCGGTCTAGAAAAACCCATTCCCTCCCCAAAAATCAACTCGCTTCATGCAATCAGTTTTTCCCTGTATTTTCCATCCAGTAATAAAGATCATTGACCCAGTTGACGGCTTTCAGTTTCATCTGGCGACGGATGGTTTCCGCTTTTGCATAAAGCATCTCAAAATCAATGGCAGGGGCCTGCTTGAATGCCAAGGCAACCATATTGCCACCATCAACTTCACTCAGCCAGACAACCGCATCAAAACAGGCCTGCAGGTTGGCAATCGTCTGCCCTCGGTCTGACCGGTCGCCAAAAACATTGATGGTCAGCATCCCCTGATCTGACATGGCATCAGCACATTGCTGGAAGAACTCAACAGAATCGAAAACCGGAGCCTGCGCATGCTCGTCATACCGATCGACCTGCAGGACATCGATTGACTGACTGCCTTTCTGAGACGCAACGTAATCCAATGCATCCGCATTGATGACAGTCAACCGTTCATCGTCCTCAGGCAGAAGGAAAGTTGCCCGACAGACCGCAATGACATTGGGATTCAGGTCAACAGCTGTCACCCGGCTCTCAGGAAAATAGGCATAACAGAATTTGGTCAATGAGGCGGCGCCAAGACCCAGCTGGACAATATGACGGGGACTGTCGTTGAACAGCATCCAGACCATCATCTCCTGCACATAATCAAAGACAATCTCATTGGGATGAGCCAGCCGCATCCCCCCCTGAATCCAATCAGTCCCCAGATGCAGATTCAGTACCCCCTTGAATTCCGTCATCGTCACCTTGGGAAAGTTTTCATCCTGCTTCAAGGTAATCAGATCATCCAATGCACTCATCGTCATTTCCATCAAACATCACAATCAAGACGCGCGGTCCTTCTCCGCCAGTTCCCGATGACTGCTGAACGCCATTGCCTTACCCGTAATAGGATCTGTGAAGACAATGGAACAGGCAAGCAGCTGCAATGGCTGTCGGTACTCCGCTTCCAACATGGGTTCAGTCACCGCCTCTGGCAGATGTACGGGATAAATCCTGTCGTTCAGGATAGGCATATCCATCGCCATCATCTGAACGCGCAGCTGATGTTTCCGCCCTGTATGAGGCTCAAGCCGATAATGCGCATACATCTGATTGTGCTGGATAACACTGACCCGTGTCTCCGCATTAGGCGCACCATCACCAACAGTCATCTGCATGAAATTCCCGGCACTCTGGAGCAGTTGATGACGGCATACAGACGGCTCGACAAACCGGGGCTGGAAACATGCCACCGCCTCATAGATTTTGCTGACTTCCCGTGTACGGAACAGCTTCTGGTAAGCATCCCGCTCATCAGGATTGACAGAGAACAGCACCAGCCCTGCCGTTTCCCGATCGATCCGGTGGACAGGAGACAGCGTATCAATACCCAGTTTCCGTCGGAGCCGGACCAACAGTGTTTCCTGGATATAGCGCCCCGTCGGGATGACGGGCAGGAAATGGGGTTTATCAGCAACAACCAGATGGTCATCCTGATAGAGCACAGTTTCCTCAAACGGAATATGAAACTCATGTTCGAGGTAACGGTAATAATAAAGTTTCCGACCAGACTGATGACGGGTATTCAACGTAATGGGACGACCGGTTTCATCCAGCACCTCGCCCAGCCTGATACGGTTTTCCCAGGAATCCCTGGACACAGCAGGAATACGTTCAGCCAGAAAATCCAGACACGAAAGCCAGTCACCTGGCTGCATGACAACCCGGCTGGGACTCACACCATTCTTACAGGGAATATAGGGCTGTTTCTGCTGTTTTCTTGTGGAAGACATGAAGACGGAATGCTGATCGAATCAATCCCGGTCAGAACCGCCCCCGAACAGACCACCTGTCGGCAGGATACCATTCAGGTCTGCGCCGATATCCATACTCACGCCACAGGATTCCATCATCCCCTGAACCTGAGAAAGAAGATTCTGGGCCATATCCGGATTATCAGAAAACAGCTGCATGACCTCAGCCTTATTGTTCAGCAGGTCACCAAATGTCTTGAATCCGCCATCTTCAAGAAGTTTGCCCATCCCCAGGGAATCCAGATCAAGCCCTTCTGCCAGCGGCATATCCAGAAACTCACTCTTCTTTTCAGAAAGCTGAGACATCAAATCATCCAACATACAAACTCCTTTGTTCCGTTGTTACTGGTTTAATCGAAAAGGTTAAAACAGATTCTCCTCTATGGTATCACGAGGCAGGAAAACACGGTCATAAAACTGGGAGCACCTTCACAGGATAAAGCCGTTTGTCCACCAACCGTATCCGACAATTGGCTTGTCTCCTGTGATAAATTTTTCTACACTACTCTTCATCGGCAGCACATCGTGACTGTCTGCCCATCTGAAATGGTCTGATAAAAGAAAAACCTGCCTGAAGAATCTGAAAGAGACATTATGAAAAAACTTATTCTAGGACTGTGCGCCATCTGTATCCTGACATTGACCGGTTGCGCCTCTGAGCAAGTCGACAACACTGACTACACCCCTTACAACAAGATCCAGGGCGAACTTCCAGACTGTTTCTTCAAATTCAAGCCACACGTCACCTCTCTTGATAGTGCAAGGACATGTCTGGGCAACAAGATGAGCATGGCTGCGATGAGACAGGGGCAGGTCAGTTATACATGGCAGGAATCCGGCAGAGGCGGGCATTACTCCGTTGCATTGGTATTCAAGAAGAACATTTACCAATACACCATCAGCATCAACCAATAATCCAGCTGCCAGAGCCATCAATCAAGGGACTGCAACCAGTCCCTTTTTTACTTTCACCCGACCGATGCTTGGAAAAGATCTGAGACTGGAAATAAAAAAGCGTCGGGCTCAACAGCCAGACGCTTGATGCAATGTTATGCGGGGAAATGGGGTGGAAGATGGGGCTCGAACCCATGACAACCGGAATCACAATCCGGGACTCTACCAACTGAGCTACTCCCACCATTACAGATGCAGGACATCGTAGAATTTGAGATTATATAAAGTCCCCTGACTCTTGGCAAGTACTTTATCACCGTTGCCGCAATCCCTTTTTAAAAAACGAACCCAGATGATGGCGATTGAACCAAGGGTTCAATCGCTGTCTCAAATAAAACGGTGGTTTCAAACGTGCCATCAGGCCGCTTCCTCATCAGTTCAACCTGATCAATGGCTGGCAGTTGATGGAAAACAACCATCCTGCCCTGATCAGCCAGATGGTCAAGGATACGTTCTGGCACCATCTTGACCGCACCGGAAAAAACAATCAGGTCAAATTTCTGGCCTGCTGCCAGATACTGTTCCGGGACAAGTCCATCTGCACAGACCGCCCGAAGGTTTCTGACATCCTGCGCCATCAGTTTATCCTGAGCCAAGGAAGCCAGCGCTGGCTGGATTTCAACCGTTGTCACAAAACGGGCACAGGACGCCAGCAATGCTGCCGTAAAGCCTGTCCCTGTACCAATCTCAAGCACAGTTTCATGTTTTTTGGGAAACGCCGCCTGAAACACCAAAGCATCCGTCTGGGGGAAAGACATCTGCTGACCATGACCGATAGGAATCCGCATGTCTGCAAAAGCAAAATCACGGAAGCTGTCAGGCACAAAAGCAGAGCGGTCGACTGTCTGGAAAGCATCAAACACAAAAGGCTGGAAGATGCCCCCTGCCCTTAGCTGGTTTTCAATCATATTGTGATAGGCATCAAGCACCATGTCTCTCCAGCAACCGACAATCAATCGTTATAGATACGGGCGCCCAATGCCTTATAGACGGCATTCTCATCCTTGATGGTTTCGTATTTCTTGGCAAGCAGCGACATCATCGACTGATTTTCAGAACACCTTGCCTGCAGCCAGTCTTTCATTTCATAGGTACCGACCTGATAGCGCTTGTGGCTGTATGCACTGATACGGGCATCATTCTGATATTTCTGCCGGGCGATACCGATCTGTGCACGGGCTTTCTCATAAGAATAATAGTAGGTATCGACTTCATTCAAAGCCGTATTGACGGCAGAGGTCAGTCCCAGTTTTGCATCTTCGAATGCTGCTTCAGACAGCTTGATGTTCCAACGCAGTTTGTTCCACTGCAGGAAAGGCAGATTCAGCTGAACCATACCGTTCAGGTTTGGAGAATTGAACATCGTATGGGCACGATTGGATGAAACACCCAAGGATCCCCCGATACTGATACTTGGATACAGATCCTTCTTGGCCGCATTCCAATCCATGAACGCAGACTGGATCCGGAATTCGGCAGCCTTGACGTCAGGCCGCAACCCCAAGGCCGCAACCGGTACATTCAGGTCCACACCGATCAATGGAATTGCCAGCAGATCATCTGCGACCGTATCCAAAGGATCCTCAGGACGCAGGTTCAACAGATTGCGCAGCATCTGTTCTGCAGTCTTGCGCTGGACCTCATAAGATGCCAGGGCATCCTTTTCGCCCAGCAATGCTTTCTCAGCATTGAGTGGATCAGACACATCGACCGTTCCAACCTTGAACTTACGTTTGGAAATGTCCTCCAGCTTGGTATAGAAATCGATGTTCTGCCGGGTGATCTTGATTGCCTGCTTGATATAGACAAGATTGAAATAACCATCGATAACATTGTTGATCAATGCAAGACGGCTGCTTTCCAGATCAAGCTTTGTCGCCTTGTATTCCCATTCTTGGGCAGAGGCGGCGTCCCGCAGCCTGCCCCAAAGATCAAGTTCGTAGTTGATGCCGATATCAGCACCGTAATTATGGGTCGTCACACCCTTCTGCAGATTCTTTTTAACAGAGGCATCCGCACCAGCGCTGAATTCCGGCACAAGATTCTCGCCCAGCAGATTGGCCTGATACAACGCACGGTTGACGCTGATAGCGCTCTTGCGCAGATCGATGTTGTTTGCCAATGCATGATCCACCATCGCATTCAGACGGGCATCGCCATAACCTTTCCACCATTCACGGTCAACCCGATACTGTTCAGCGATAGCCTGCTGGGAAATCAATCCATTGTCCGGTATGTCGGTCGGCTGAGTCGCGCAACCTGCCAATATGGCACAAAGCAGGACAGCCGGAACAAAACGCTTCATCGGCATAACGTATCCATCCTTTAAAAATCTTCAATCAGCAATTGTCACAGCCATGACAATCATGTACGAAATAACACATTATGACAGTGTAAGGAAATTGGCGCAGAAACACAAAAAACAACTGTAACAAAACATCTCCGGAATACTATCCCATTGCGATATCCTGTAGACTTATTCTTGGCTGATTCCCACCCAGGGGACCTGACTGTTTGAAAGACTGAATAAAGAATTTTGTGATGGCAACTCTCTTACGGAATAAAAAACTGATCATCATCGTACTGGCGGTCATCATTGGCGCATTGGTTGCCTGGCATTTCCTGAAACCTTCAGCAACACCGGAGGGTCTCGCATCGGGCAATGGCCGTCTTGAAGCCACGGAAACCGCTGTCGCGACAAAGGTCCAGGGGAAGCTGGTTGACGTACTTTTCCGTGAAGGTGCTGATCTTGAAGAAGGTCAGGTTGCCGCCCTGCTGGATGACGCACAGACAAAAGCTGATGTTGCGGCCGCGGAAGCTGCCGTTGCACAGGCAAAAGAAGGAGCGGCTGTAGCACGGGAAAATGTCAAGAGTGCCCAGAGCCAGCTGGATCTTGCAAATGCGACCCTGAAACGGACGGAAGCCCTGATCAAGGAAGGTTACATTTCCGCGGAAACCCGCGACAAAGACATCAACAGCATGAAGACCGCGCTCGCCAACCTTGCAAGCGCCAGAAATCAGGTCATTGAGGCGGATGCGCTCGTCAAGCAGCGGGTCGCCCAGCTCGAAGCGGCAAAAAGCAATCTCAACGACCTGACCCTGCGCTCTCCCGTCAATGGCAGGATCCTGTACCGGCTTGCTGAACCAGGTGAGGTCCTTTCCCCTGGTGGAAAGGTTTTCTCCATTCTCAACATGAACGATGTCTACATGTACATCTATCTTGCCAGTGCCGATGCCGGCAAGGTCGCCATCGGCAGTGAGGCAAGGATCCTGCTGGATGCCCTGCCAGACCAACCGATACCATGTTCTGTGATTTATGTTTCCCCACGTAACCAGTTCACGCCGAAAGAAGTGGAGACCAAGGATGAACGTGAAAAATTCATGTTCCGGGTCAAGCTGAAAGTCGACCCTGAATGGATCAGGAATCATGGCGCCATCGCCAAACCCGGGATGCCGGGAACAGGTTGGGTAAAGACCCAGTCTGATGCAGCCTGGCCATCCAACCTTCAGGTGAACTGACATGGCTTCTTCCGCAGCGCAGCTCACAGACATCACGCTGAAATATGGCAAAGTGACTGCGCTCGACCATCTGACCCTGACAATCCCCGCGGGTTGCATGGTTGGCTTGATTGGGCCTGATGGCGTGGGAAAATCCTCAATGCTCTCACTGATTTCCTGCGCCAAGAAAATCCAGCAGGGCCAGATTCAGGTATTGGACAACGATATCAGTGACAGCAGCATCCGCAATGCCCTGCTCCCAAGAATCGCCTACATGCCTCAGGGGCTGGGCAAGAACCTGTACCCCACCCTGTCCGTTGCGGAAAACATCGATTTCTTCGCCAGACTTTTTGGTCAGGATGCCAAAGAGCGCAGCAAGCGTATTGACGAGCTGACTGCCGCCACAGGACTTTTCCAATTCAAAGACCGCCCTGCTGGAAAACTATCTGGCGGCATGAAGCAGAAGCTCGGACTGTGCTGTTCACTGGTCCACGATCCAGACCTGCTGATTCTGGATGAACCGACAACAGGGGTTGACCCACTGTCCAGAAGACAGTTCTGGGAACTGATTGACTCCATCCGGCAACGGCGGCCACAGATGAGTGTCCTAGTTGCGACCGCCTACATGGAAGAAGCCGAGCAGTTTGACTGGCTGGCAGCCATGTACGCAGGCAGGATCATCGCAACAGGCACCGCACAGGAAATGATGGCGGCTGCAGGCAAAAACTCACTGGAACAGGCATTCATCCATTTCCTGCCAGAAGAGCGCCGGGCCAACTACGAAGAACTGGTGATTCCTCCTCTGGAACAGGATGAGGAACAGGCGTGGGCGATTGAGGCGGAAAACCTCACCCAGCAGTTTGGCGACTTTACAGCGGTTGACCATGTCAGTTTCAAGATTCCCCAAGGGGAAATCTTCGGCTTTCTGGGATCAAATGGCTGCGGCAAGACCACGACGATGAAAATGCTGACAGGACTGCTTTCGCCAACAGAAGGATCAGCAAAAACCTTTGGCAAACCGGTGGATGCCAACAACATCGACAGCCGCCGTGATGTCGGCTATATGTCCCAATCATTTTCCCTGTATGGCGAGCTGAGTGTCCAGCAGAACCTGAACCTCCACGCCCAGCTTTTCCATATTCCCAGAGATGAGGCAAAACAGCGCATCGACCAGCTGATTGAACGCTTTGGTCTGGAATCTTATCTCACATCACCGGCAGAATCCCTACCTTTAGGCATCCGGCAACGTCTGTCATTGGCTGTTGCTGTCGTCCACAGCCCCAAACTGCTGATTCTCGATGAACCGACATCGGGTGTTGACCCTGTTGCCCGCGATGATTTCTGGCGGCTGCTGATTGAACTTTCCCGCGACCAGCATGTCACGATTTTCATCTCAACCCACTTCATGAACGAGGCGGAACGCTGTGACCGGATTTCTCTGATGAACGCAGGCAAAGTTCTGGCAAGCGGCACACCGGATGAACTACGGCAGAGCAAAGGGACTGCGACACTTGAACAGGCCTTCATTGAATACCTGGAAGAAGCCAGCGGTAACAAGGAACGCCAGAGCTTCAACGTCGAAGAAACCACAGAGGAGCAGACCACCAATGATATTGGCAACACCTTCTTCAGCCTGCGCCGCCTGCTTGCCTATGCCTTCCGGGAGTCCCTGGAACTCAGGCGGGATCCTATCCGCATCGGGTTTGCCATCTTTGGCAGCATCCTGCTCTTTCTCGTCCTCGGTGGCGGCATTTCCATGGATGTGGAAAATCTCAAGTTTGCTGTGCTGGATTATGACCAATCCCCACAATCTAGGGACTATATCCACAACCTGTCGGGCTCCCGGTACTTTATTGAGCAGCCACCGCTGGTCAGCAAAGAAGACTTGGAAACACAGATGGAAAGTGGCAAGCTCAGCGTGGCCATAGAGATTCCACCGAATTTTGGGAAAGACCTGGTTCAGGGACGCAAACCCGAAATCGCCGCATGGATTGATGGGGCGATGCCATACCGTGGCGAGACAATCCTGGGGTATGTCCGGGGG
>CAVJQJ010000217.1:0-4932 GCA_963651715.1 Anaerovoracaceae bacterium | reverse complement strand
AGAGCCTTACAGGCGATATGAAGAACCACCGGCTATGCCGGTGGGTAGCTTTTACCATCTCCCTTGAAAAAACGCTTCTCCGCCGCCATCTAGCAAAAAAGGTATTCACATCCGCAATCCAAATGCGTTATGAAAGGAGAACGCCATGTCAACACCTAAAGGTATACGGCCCCTCTTTGAGAACATTGCCAACAAGCTGGACCAGGCCAATCCAGAGGATGTCCAGGCAATCGTCATCTATGCATCCGGCAAAAGCATCCTGAATATCGCCCACACTGAAAACGAGGTGAGATGCAGAGAACTGCTCGATATGGCGGTGCAGGCGATGGATCAGCAGTCTCATCTGCCAGGGGGTACACTTCAATAATCTTTCCAGCCGTCTTTCCCTCTTCGCACCGTTCAGGGAAAACCACCCCGGATGGCTGGAAAAAATCTCGTTTATGGGTAAAATCATCGGAAACCATCCATCGATAGACCCATGTTTAAAAAACTGCTTCTGGTCTCTTTGACCGCACTTGCCTTTTCATCCCAGACTGTCTTGGCGGCACCATCATCCGATGCGCCTTCACAGTCTGTCGAGTCCCAACAGATTTCCCTTGACCAGTTGATCCAGACAGCCCAGCAGGGTAACCGCGATGCGGCTTATCAGACCGGCATCCGGTTCTGGCAGGGGCAGGGCACAGAACAGGATATGTCCCAGGCCATCATCTGGTGGACCAAAGCAGCGGATAAAGGACATCCAATCGCCCAGTTCCTGCTGGGGTCTGCGTACCATGACGGCAATGGCGTTCCCATGGATATGGCGAAATCTGTCGCGTGGTATCAGAAGTCGGCGAAACAGGGGTATGCCCCTGCCCAGTTTTATCTGGGGCAGTCTTATGCGAAGGGGGAAGGTGTCAAAGCCAACACCAAACAGGCGTTTGTCTGGTGGAAGAGATCCGCAGACCAGGGATATGCACCGGCAGAGTACCGCATGGGTAACGCCTACTGTTTCGGCGAGGGGGTGAAACGCAATCCTCAACAGGCTGTCCAATGGTGGGAAAAATCGGCTGGACAGGGCTATGCCAATGCCCAGCATCAGCTGGGTTCTGCTTACTACTACGGTGAGGGAACTGAGAAAGACTATGCCAAGGCAGTGACCTGGTTCGGCAAGGCTGTCGAAGGCGGCAATGTCGATGCAGGCTATCACATCGGGCTGGCGTATCTGAACGGCTATGGGTTACCCCACAATGATGGAAAAGCGGTCGAGTGGCTGATCTGGGCGGCAGAACAGCATCACCGTGACGCACAGAACCAGCTGGGCAATGTTTACAGCAATGGCCGCGGTGTTTCCAAGAACAGTCAGAAAGCGGTTGCATGGTGGACCCGTGCGGCTGAACAGGGACAGGCAGAAGCCCAGCGTAAGCTGGGCAATGCGTATTTCTTTGGTGACGGCGTCAAGCAGGATAAGGAAAAAGCCGGTTACTGGTATGCCGAGGCATCCCGTCAGGCGGATACAACCGCGGAGTTCAATCTGGCTTTCCTCTATGCACAGGATAAGCAGTCCGGACAGGACAGCCAGTCCAGCGCTGTGCAGCTTTACCGCAAAGCAGCAATCCAGGGCAATTCACAGGCCCAGTTCAACTTAGGGCTGGCTTATTACAACGGCAAGGGGATTGAGAAGGACCGCAGGAAAACGGTTGGCTGGTGGCATACCGCTGCCCAGCAGGGCAATGCGAAAGCGCAGTTTTTCCTGGGCCTCGCCTGTATGGGCGGTGAAGGCACGGAACAGAATCCCCAGCTCGGGACAATGTGGTTCGCCAAGGCAGCAAAACAGGGGCATGTCCTTGCCATGCTGTCGCTGGCTTCCGCCTTCCGGGATGGCAACGGGGTGAAGGTCAGCATGGTCAATGCCTATGTCCTAGCCCAGAAAGCGGCAGAAATCGATCCTGATGCTGCAGAGATACGCGATGCCATCCGGAAAGAGATGTCTGAACGCCTTCTGGAATGGGCATCGAAGACTTCGTTTGATGATGTGATCGCCCAGGTCATCAATCCGAAGTAATATTCAGCTGACACACAATTCCGTTTTCCTGTTACAGACAATATCGGATGAACATGGTATCTTTTAAGCCTGTGGTGCACAAAAACAAGGAAATCTTTTCATGTGGAATCTGAAAGAGAAGCTGACAAAACTGGGAGACCTGAACGGTGACGGCAAGATTGATACCGAAGATCTGGTTTATCTCAAGGAAAAAGGCAAGGAAAAACTCCATCAGATTGAAGAAAAGGCCACCAGTGTTGTCAACGGCGCCATGAAATCCAAGACGCTGAAAAGCTCTGTCCAGGGTGCGGCCATCGGCGCATCCATCGGCACGATCCTCCCGGTCGGTGGTCCTGAAATCGGGGCAGTCGTCGGTGCGACCATCGGTTATTTCAAGAGCAAGAAGGATGCTGAGGATATTGCGGCAAGACGGACAGCCACCCGTCGCGCCAATGCGGAAGCCGCGGAGGAAAAAGCAGCAGGGACTCCTGCAAGATCCGTTGCGGAAAAAGTCTCCAAGCCAACCACTGCCAAATCGACCAGAACCACACGCACAACAACCCGCACAGCAAAAGCCGCCCCTAAGCAGACGGCTGAATCAAAGTAATCATCTCTGCTGGGCGGTCTGCACCGCCTGCCAGATCTGGCGGAACCATTTCTTGGCGATGTCCAGTTCCCTCAACCCGAATGACAGTGGGATTGTCCGTCCGTCTGTCGTATAGATGACCAGACGGATATCGCGGATGGCCTCCTCATCCCCTGCCGGCTGGATGACGGGCATCTTTTCCCTCACTTTATCTGCAGGTGTCTTGGGCGTTATTCCCTCCACAGCCTGGGTGGCCAGCCGTGGGCGGGAAACCGTTGCGAGTGGCTGTCCGTCCACAACCAGGTCTGCCTGCCGGATGTCCTGATAGCGGACGATGGTTTTCACGATATCGTCACCACGCTGGTCACCGCCCTGAACCAATGCATACAGGTGGTTGGAGGTGTCAACGGCAATGAGATTGCACCGGTCACCTGTCCAGTTCCGTTCCTGCCAGCTTGGTGTCACCGTCCATTTTGTCCCGATGGGGACGGGTTTTGTCAGTTCCTGTTCCACACGGTCTTTCTGATTGTTGAAGACCCCTGCCCTGCGGACGAGCAGAATGCCCCCGAGCAGCAGGATAACAATGACGATGATGGCTTTAACGATGGAAGACATATTCAAAAAAAATGCAGGCACGAAGCCTGCATTTTTGCATGTTCTGCTGTTTTACGCCATCAGGCCTGGACTTTCCTGAGCTTACGGGAAGCCGGCGCAAGACTGGTGCCGGACTTGATCATTGCATCGACCAGTTTCAGATGGTATTTCTCTGCCAGACTGATGCCGTATTTACCCGGTGCACAGGGAATGGTCTTACCCCCATTGACCGAGCGGACACGGAGCTCAATGGTCTTGATCCGCTGGCTGATCTTGCGGAATGGATCAAGTGCGGCTTCTGGTGGACGCTGGGTAACTTTACCGGCGCGGGCTTCCAGAACGGTCTTGCCATCGATGATGACTTCCGAACGGGTAATGGTTGGCAGGGTGATGATGTGCTCATCGATTGGATCGCTTTTCCGTTTGCCTGCTGTCACGCCGAAGAAGAGGCCCCGTTCATCATCCATCGCCAGCAGGTTGTTGTCGAAGTCTGTCCAGTCTTTCTCATTCCAGTTTGGCATGATGGTTTCTCCATCGACTGTCATGCTTTCTTTCAGACGTTTTTCGATAATCCGCTTGTTGGCGGACTCAGAGAATCTGATATACGCCATGGCAACGAGGACAAGGACGGCGAGTGAGCCGAAAATAATGCAGGTAATCATGCGAATCGTATCGGTTATTCAATCGAAGGTATGAGGATACCGCAAAATACGGTTCTGCGCGAATTTTCAGCCGGCATCTGTTTTTTTCTGGAAGAAAATCGGAAACAGCGTTGTCTTATATCCGATAAGTGACAGGAAAACAGAGGGAGGCAATGCCTCTTATCCCCGTGTCCCAGTTGTGATTGGTCGGGGCGAGAAGATTCGAACTTCCGACCCCTTGCACCCCATGCAAGTGCGCTACCAGGCTGCGCTACGTCCCGAATGACCAGTGTGCATTATAGCACCCTGTCACCCTTGCCCAGCCCAGCATCACCATCCGTTAACGCAATAAAAAAGGATGGTTGGGCCAAAGGCTTCGCCATCCTCCTGTCCTTTCCGGAAAAATACAGTCAGTCTGGATCCATCCTGATGGTCAGGGAGACCGGCTGCATGGATTTGTGTTCACAGAAGAGCTTCCAGTCTGATGGTTTCATGCTGGGTTCCGTGGAATCATAGACCACCGCACGGCTCTTCCGGGTCTTGCCGGCGGCATCGGTTTCGGTGTATTCAAAACAGATGTTGGAAGCATCTTCATTGGCAAGCGTCTTGGTGACTTTCATGGAATCCGGATGTGCCAGACGGGATTTGACAAGCAGGGATGCGGCCAGCGCACGCTGGGTGTTCTTGTCCTCGAGGGCTTCTTTCTGGACTTCCTCGATAGGGCGGACAGTCTCCTGTGTTTTCTTGTACCAGCCAATACCGAACGCAACCATCATCAACGCGCCGACGATCATGAAGTTGCGCTTGATCTTGCGTCCGCGTTTTGGTCCCAATGAGTCACACCCCGGACACTTCAGGATATCTTCATCGATTTCCTTGCCACAGACCTTGCATTTTACGATTGCCATAAAAATCTGACCTTCTGTTCGGTTATTGCAAAAAGTAAGAGTATAGCAATTAAATAACGCTTGAACAGGGGAGCAGCTTATTTCTTACGGGCGACCATGCTGACAAATGCAGACATCCCCCGATGACGTCCCGCATCGATTTCCTTCTCCCAGCGTTCCAATTCAAGGATTTCTGTACCC
>CAVJQJ010000216.1:0-7330 GCA_963651715.1 Anaerovoracaceae bacterium | reverse complement strand
ACTTTTTTAAAGGAATGCCATGACGAACCGTATCTCGAAAGTCACGACAAGAACCGGAGACCAGGGGCAGACAGGATTAGCTGATGGCCGTCGTGTAATGAAAAGCAATCTTCGGATCCACGCAATCGGTGAAATCGATGAACTCAACAGCCTGATTGGTGTGGCTGTCAGTCTTAAGCCTGAAGCATCCATCTCAACCTGTCTTATTGATATCCAACGCAGGCTTTTTACAACAGGGGGGGAACTTGCCTGCCCAGATCAGGCCCTGCTGACCGATCAGGATGTCGCCATGCTTGAACATCGTCTTTCAGTTTTCAATGAAAGACTTCCAGCACTCAAGGATTTCATCCTACCAGGCGGTTCTCCTGCCGCAGCACAGATCCATGTCGCGAGGGCTGTCTGCAGACGGGTCGAGCGCTCCATTGTTGCCCTGTCAGCTGTTGAGGTCGTGTCTCCTGTTATGTTGCGTTTTATAAACCGATTATCTGACCTGCTGTTTGTGCTTTCACGGGGTGAAAACAAATCTTCAAACTGTATTGAATCGGTGTTATAAATTGAATAAGTTGTTGATTTATATTATAATAACAGTATATTTTAACAACTCAACAGCATGTCAAAATGTCAGCGTTTGATCATTCAATCTATTTGGAAACCGCTCAATTCTATCTCGAGTTATCCAAAGATGAAAACTTATTCAGATATCCCAAATCCTCAAAAAGAGATTTGGTTGACATGGCTGAAGATATTGCTGACAGGTGGCAGATATCCGATCTGCATGCCCCCAATCCTGAATTTGGTGTACGTGGTGTATGGGATGCACTTCCGCCAGGAGGAGAATTCTCCTCAAAGGCAATGATCAGTTTATATCAGGACCCTAACTGTATTCCTCATTTAGCTGTTGATGCGTCACTTTTTACATCTGGACTTAACCGCTGCAGTGAACTTCTCAATCTCGTCTGTAATTTAGCTTATAACAATGGATGGCAATTTGAAGTCGATCGAATGGGTCTTTCCAAACAAGGAAGAATAAGAGCAGCCGAGCTGCTTCTTTCATCGATTCTCAAATTCCAAACATCAAGACATATTGACCCAGCTCCCAATATGCTGGAAGAAGGTCCAGATGGAGAGCCTGTTGTTTCCTGGCGTGAAGGCAGTGATGTATGGAATATCGCCAATCTTATTTCCGTCACTTACCGAAACGTATTGAATGCCATACCTGAAACAGCTTGTACAAGATATAACTTTGATTTGGATTGTTTTGAAGTAAAGGATTCAAATGGATATTACAAATCGACAGATAATGGATTTTTTGAAAACATTACCGATGCACCGATATCAAGGAATTCCCTTGAAAAAGCTCAAACAGCGGGCATTGGTGGCACTTCGTTTAAGAGAGCGGTGCTTGTCAAAACCGTCGGTGAATATGTGGTACAGGAAAAGAGCAGAAAACAGTGTTTATTGGATGAATCTCCAAGCATCGGCGCCACTTTGGGACGGTCAATAGCCACTGTCTCAGGCACTTTACTTGAGAATATCTTTTACTGAATTTTTGTCGCCTTCAATATAAGAATACCCTTTAACCCATGCATAGGCTAAAGGGTATTTTAATTTATAAGTAAGTACTTACTTCGCTCGCTTATCGTATTCAATAAAGGCGTAAGCGGAATGGTTGTGGATGGATTCGAAGTTTTCCGCTTCGAGCGTATAGGCGGCAATGCGGTCATCAGTATTCAGCATCCCAGCGACATCACGGACCAGATCCTCAACGAATTTTGGATTTTCGTAAGCGTATTCCGTCACGTATTTTTCATCTGGACGTTTCAGCAGGCCAAAGAGCTGGCAGGAAGCCTGTTTCTCAATATTGGCAATCAATTCCTCAATGGTCATGATTTCCCTGAGCACTGTCTTAACCGTGATATGTGAGCGCTGATTGTGTGCGCCGTATTTCGAGATTTCTTTGGAACAAGGACACAGGCTGGTGACTGGCACCTGAACAGTCAGGGTGGTTTCCAGTTTTCCGTTGCTGATTTCGCCCAGCATACCGACTTCATAATTCATCAGGCTTTTCACACCGGAGACCGGTGCCGCCTTTGTCATGAAAAACGGGAATTTGACTTCAATCATGCCGGATTTTGCATCGAGCAGTTTGAGCATGTCATGAATCAGCTGTGTGAACACCTCAAAATTCAGTGGTGCTGAATCCACACTGGTGAAGTGTTCCAGCAATGCAATGAAACGGGACATATGTGTGCCCTTTTTCTCGTCTGGCAGACGGACATACATGTTCCATGTGCCGACAGATGGCTGGATACCATCACGTGTCTGGACTCTCAGCGGATGCTGAACGCCTTTAACCCCAACTTTTTGAATAACAATCTGACGGGTGTCCAATGTGTTCTGGACATCCGGGATTGCATTTATATTCTGATTCCTGCTATTTCCTGCGGTACAGGAAATGCATTCATCACAATTTTCTTCAATATCCGTATTGTGAAAATTCATCTATTACCTTCAATACTTCAGTTCAGAAAATCTGTTTTTTTTCTGTTATTTATCTGATCTGTTGCCGAAACGGTCCTGAATGGCTTCGGTTATGCCTTTTGCATCTAGTCCATTCATGGCAAGCAAACTGCGTACATCGCCATGGTCAATGAATCTGTCAGGCAGTCCAAGCTGCAGTACCGGATTGTTCAACCCGTTTTCTGCGAGAACTTCCAGAACAGCAGAGCCAGCACCACCTGAGATGGTGCCTTCTTCTACTGTGACAAGCGAGAGGTGTGTCTTGGCTGTTTCAATAATCAATGCTCTGTCAATTGGTTTGATGAAGCGCATATTGATGACAGTGGCATCCAGTTTTCCTCCTGCTTCCAGAGCGGGGGGAACCATGGTGCCAAATGCCAAGATGGCGATTTCCTTACCTTCGCGTATCACCTGCCCTTTGCCTAACGGCAATGCAGGTGCATTTTTATCCACAGGCGTTCCGATACCAGATCCGCGTGGATAACGGACAGTTGCCGGGCCTCTGTACTGGTAGGCGGTTGTCAGCATCTGTCTTGATTCGTTTTCGTCGCAGGGCGCCATGATGACCATATTGGGAATGCATCTCAGATAGGCCATGTCATAGTTGCCTGCATGGGTTGCGCCATCCGCTCCAACCAGACCAGAACGGTCGATGGCGAACGTGACGTCCAGGTTCTGCAGGGCGACATCATGGATCAGCTGATCATATGCCCGTTGCAGGAATGTGGAATAGATGGCAACGACAGGTTTCATGCTTTCACAGGCAAGTCCTGCCGCAAATGTAACGGCATGCTGTTCAGCAATGCCGACATCAAAATATCTGTCAGGGTATTTTTTGGCAAAGTCCACCATGCCTGAGCCTTCACGCATGGCAGGCGTGATGCCAACCAGTTTCTTGTCCAATGCGGCTGTATCACAGAGCCAGTCGCCGAAAACCGATGCAAAGGTCGGTTTGGCTGTAGTGGATGGCTTGACACCTTCCTCTGGGCTGAATTTTCCTAATCCGTGATAGAGGATTGGGTCAGCTTCTGCCAGTTTATAACCATGCCCCTTCTTGGTAACAATATGCAGGAAGCGTGGTCCTTTCTGATTTTTCAGTATCTGCAGGGTTTCAATCAGGGCTTCAATATCATGGCCATCGATTGGACCTGTGTAGCTGAAACCGAATTCATTGAACAGGGTTTTCGGAGAAATCAGTCCTTTGACATCTTTCTCCATCATTTTTGCAATCTCAATGACCGGTGTCGGCAGGATGTTTTCTGCGATGCTCTTTGCCGCTTCGGTTGCCGCATAGAATCTGCCCCCCATCAGCTGGGTGAAATATCTGTTCAATACGCCGACAGGTGGTGAGATAGACATGTCGTTGTCATTCAGGATGACCAGCATATTGATGTCTTTGTAGATGCCGACATTGTTCATTGCCTCGAACGCCATCCCGCCCGTGATCGCACCGTCTCCGATGATGGCAATGGAACAGCTGCTGTTGTGCTTGAGCCTGTCTGCTATCGCCATGCCAAGCGCGGCAGAAATGGACGTCGATGAGTGCCCTGTCCCGAAATCGTCGTATTCGCTTTCGTCTCTCTTTGGAAAACCTGTCAGGCCATGGAGCTGCCGGAGGGTGTCCATCTGGTCACGGCGGCCTGTCAGGATCTTGTGTGCATAACACTGATGCCCTACGTCCCAGATCAGGTGATCATTTGGTGTATTGAAAACATAGTGCAGGGCAACGGTAAGCTCGATGGTGCCCAGATTGGAAGACAGATGTCCTCCAGTCCTGGAAACAGACTGGATAATGAAGTCGCGCAGTTCATCCACCAGCGGTGAGAGCTGGTTCTGCTGCAGCCTGCGAAGGTCTGCTGGATTGTTGATGGTATTCAGCAGCTTCATTATTTTTTCCGATCTACAATCAAATCAGCGATTTCATGCAACCGCTGTGCCTTATCACCGAACTGTTCAAGCGAAGTGTGTGCCTGCTTACAGAGGTTTTCCGCCAGTTCCTGCGATGCTTTCAACCCTAACAGTGAAACATAAGTCGGTTTGTCATCGCGTGCGTCTTTTCCTGCTGTCTTGCCCAGTTCTGCTGTATCTGAAGTTACGTCCAGGATATCGTCAACGACCTGAAACGCCAGGCCAATTGCATCAGCATAGGTTTCCAATGCTGCCTGTTCCTGTTCTGATGGCTGTCTGCCAGATAATGCCCCCAACAGTACAGACGCCTTCAGGAGCGCGCCCGTTTTCAGGCTGTCCATCTGTTCGAGTTCTTTTCTTGTCAGTGATGATCCAACGCTGACCAGGTCGATTGCCTGTCCACCACACATACCGAGTGGTCCTGCAGCCTGTGCCAAGGTCCGTATCCGTTGAATTGTAAGTGAATAATCACTTTCAATATTAGACATGACAGAAAACGCCTGAGACTGCAGGGCATCGCCAGCAAGCAGTGCCATCGCCTCACCGTATTGAACATGGACAGTTGGTTTGCCACGGCGCAGGGTATCGTTGTCCATGCATGGCATATCATCGTGGATGAGTGAGTAGGCATGGATCATCTCCACCGCGCAGGCGGTCTGCATGGCATCGTGATACGGCGCGCCAAAGAGCTGGCCTGTTGCATGGACAAGCAATGGACGGATCCGTTTGCCACCATTCAGCACAGCGTAGCGCATGGCGCTGTTCAGCTGCTGAAGCTGTTTCTGTGATTCCGTCTCGGAGGGCAGATTATTGGACAGGGCTTTCTCAACATCCGCCTGGATGTCTTTGACCCACTGGCTGAAGCTGATGGTCATTTTTCAGCCTCATCGGTTGTATCTGGCTGGAAAGGTTTCAATATCTTACCGTCCAGCACCTTGACTTGTTTTTCCACCCTGTCCAGTTTTGCTGTACAGAATTTAATCAGTTCAGCCCCGCGTCTGTAAGCATCGATGGATTGTTCCAGCGACAGTTCGCCTGCTTCCATCCTGGCAACAAGTTGCTCAAGCTCAGCAATCGCTTCTTCATAGGAAACTGGATTTTTCTCGATGTTTGCAGTGGTCATAAATCAGGGGTAGTTCAGCCATCAAAGTTGAAATCTGTTCAGAAGTCTTTGAATTCAAGAGACTCTGACCTAACTTGATATTATACGCCATGAGTGGTTTAATCACTGTTTTCCCATGACGCTGTCCGTGGGAAAGATGCGTTTTCCGGTCTGTGCCTTGCCTGTTTTTTCTGGGCGCAAAATCTCCCTATCATTATTATTTTTGAATTCAGATGCAATCGCTTTGGATGATCGTCACCTCGCTCTGCCTGACTTTCATGGCGGTCTGCGTGAAACTGGTTTCAGATGAATATTCCACGTTGGAAATTGTCATGTACCGCAGCCTGATCGGTGCGGTGTTCATGGGCTTTATCACCTTCACCCAGAAAGGGACGCTGAAGACCAACTATCTGTTTGACCACTTCTGGCGGGCTGCTGTTGGCGCGACGGCTTTCGGCCTGCATTTCTATTCCCTGCGCGGCATTCCCCTGGCAACCGGGGTGACGCTGAATTACACCTCCCCTATCTGGATTGCGCTTGTCCTGTTCATCGGTGGACTGTTGAATGGCCAGACAAAGTTCGAATGGCGGCTGGTCGGTGCGATTCTCGTCAGCTTTATCGGCTTTGTGATGGTACTTCAGCCAAACATTCAGGAGGACCAGTATATCTGGGGATTGATTGCACTGACTTCCGGTTTCCTGGCTGGGCTGGCTGGGCTTCAGGTCCGCAAACTGGGACAGCTTGGGGAACCTGAATACCGGGTGGTTTTCTATTTCTGTGTAATCAGTATTCTCGGTGCCGGTATCCTGACTGTGCTGAATGCACAGCTGCCTGGCAGTGATGGCATCGCCTTCCATGAATATGACCCAAGAGGTCTGCTGCTGACGCTGGTTGGCCTGTCTGCTGCCATCGGCCAGATGGCGAATACCCGTGCTTTCTCGATGGGCAAGACGCTGCTGACCGCCAACCTCCAGTATTCAGGCATCATCTTTTCCTGCATCTGGGGCATTCTCATCTGGGGCGATCTGTTCGGCTGGATCAGCTGGGTTGGCATGGCGGTCATCATCGCCAGCGGTATCGCAGCGACTTTCTTCAGTGCCAAAGCCAAGAAAAATACCCCTTCACCTATCAAGGAAGTGACGAGATGAAAGGAATAATTTAATTCCGAGATGATTTAACACAGATTGTTTTAATCAAAAATCCATCAATCCTATTAAAGATTGATGGATTTTTTGTATTAATTTCGTTAATGAATATCCGTTCAAGTAGTTGTTTATCCTAATATCAGGTAATCTGATGATGTTGATTCTTTCAAGGGAAAATAACAATGAAAAAACTTTTAGTTGCAACAGTTTTAGGTTTATTGGCAACGACTGCTGTTGCTGAAAATTGGATTCACTTGGTTGATGAAACAAATACACGGACGGGAGGTGTTGGTGCAAAGTGGTATGCCGATACTGACTCAGTAGATAAGAATCGTAGCCGAATAACATTTAAGCTGGTAACTGTTGATTGTAGCTATAAACCATCTTGCCAAGGAAAATCATTTAAAGGAGCTACTATGAAATATCGTGTTGAAGTCAATTGTCAGGAAGGACTTGCGCGCATAATTCATCGGTCTATGTATTACAAAGGTCAAGGCATGACCATTCCAACAACTGCAGAATGGCAAGTTCCTACATCTGATTCCCCGATGTTTTATGCCTCAGGCTTAATTTGTTCACCACAGTAAAAAGATAATGAGCCTGTAACGGATTCTGTGGAAATTCAAAATCTGATAATTTAGGAGAAAATCAGAAT
>CAVJQJ010000215.1:0-4697 GCA_963651715.1 Anaerovoracaceae bacterium | reverse complement strand
ATACCGTAAAACCCCGTACCACCATTACCTTTCAGTACATTCTCCTTACCGGTTAAATCAATTTTCCCTCCGCCAAGATAGAAAGACAGGACACCACCTTTATCATTTGAGACCGTATTCGTTCCCTTGGCAGTCAATGACACCAGAGAATCGTTGGTATCGTGCATATACTGATGAATACCGTAAGCATTGCCCGCAATGGTTATGTCTTTTGCGCTGTCAATTTCAATCTTGCCTTCAGCATTGAGAATACCGATACCCATATTATTGCTTGGATTTTTAGCATCAATGGTGACACTGCCTGTATCCGTTGTCAGTTTGACATTGCCTGAAGCGCCGTTAATACCGATAGCACTTTCCCCTTCAGCATTATTGGAACTGACCTGAACATTGATACCTGCTTCGCCTGTCGCACGAATGGAAATCGTGCTATTGGCCGAATCAGCTTCTTCCGGAGTATGTGTATAGAGGCCATAGTTCTGACCATTTTCCCCGCTGACAGTGACCTTGAGCGATTTCGCGGTTATCGTGGTTGATACATGCCCTGTACCATCGTTATCGCGGCTTTCAATACCAGCAACATCTTCCATGCTGACGTTATTCGTACGCGTTGCCGTAACTGTTATATCGTTTTCTGATGTGATGGTTGTACTTGCTGTGCCGGATTTATCGGCATACGTGGATATGCCCAACACATACCCTTTAACGTCACCGTCAACGGTGGTTTTGATAGAAACATTGGCTGTCGGATTCCATGAGGTCGTACTGTTCGTATTCGAGAATGCAACTGGTGCTGCTTCAACCTCTGTTATGCTGGCATCAACTGTTGCCTGTGGATTTTCTGGCGTAATGATGATGCCTTCTGCCATGACAGGTCCTGCAAGCAACGTACCTGCCAGCGCCAGTGCTGTTATGGTTGCAATAGATTTTGTCTTACCACGTGCGCGGGCATTCTCACCTGTCACCACGTATGTACCCCGCCCCCTGCTGAATATCACCTTGAAAATTCTGTTCATCATTAATTTCCTTCCTGCAGAAAAAATGAAAATGAAACCTTTTCTTATAGAGATACTTCAACGCATTCAATCACTTGCTGCATGCGCTACACATTGCGTTCAGTATCAATACTTAAGCTGGATCAGTATGATGAGCAGTACTAGGTGTTAAGTGTTATAGGTATTTTAATAAGTTTAAGATTAAATGTCACATATAACATGCTTGAACCAATACATAAACCAGATTTCTTCACTATACAGTATATTAATCAGTTTTTTAATATAACCACATACAGTTCTATATTCCGTACGTTATGTATTGAATTCAAGAAATATTAATTAAACCATTGATATTCAAGTATTTGCCGACGGTAAAAATATTCTGCAGGAATAAATCCCAAATCATGTTTGTTGCGGAAATAACGAATTTTATTTAAGAGAAGATTGGGATGTTCGATGTGATTGCGTACAGAGTCAGACAGTCTGATGACCGTCTTGTCCGTCATCTGTCGATTGCCTGATCAGACATTCTGCTGGCCTGTATTGATGTGATAGATGGTTTGGACGAAAAACCGCCACCAAAAGCATCCCGCGTATCCTGTCAGAACTGTGCAGGCCAACAAATGAAAATCGGCCGTATCCTTGAGGATGTGGCCGACTGAAATCCTGACAGGCAGTCTAGGAGAACTAACGGCTGGATCTACCAAAGAGTTCTTCCGAAGTGACCGTTGCGGTCCCCAGTTTACCAACGACGATGCCACCCGCCCTGTTGGCGATGCGGATGGCTTCCTCAACCGGCCGGCCTTCACCGACCATCGTAGCCAATGTTGCGATGACGGTATCCCCGGCACCAGAGACGTCATAGACCTCACGGGCGACGGTTGGGATATGGAGGGTTTCTTTCTCGCCGAAAAGGGACATGCCTTCTTCAGAACGGGTCAAGAGCAGCCATTCGATATCGAGGCTTTCGCGCAGATTGCGGGCTTTCTGTTCCAGTTCCTCTTCACTCTGCCAGCTGCCAATCACAGCACGCAGTTCCGCCTTATTCGGCGTGATGAAGGTGGTGCCCCGGTATTTCGTGAAATCATCGCCTTTCGGATCCACCAGCGTGACCTTGCCTTCTGCCTTGGCAATCGCAATCATCTCTGACACATTGTCGAGCATGCCCTTGCCGTAATCGGAGAACACCACAATCTCATGGGTAGAAAGCAGCATCTTGAAACGCTGCAGTGTGCTATCCAAAACGTTCTGTGGTGGACGTTTTTCAAAGTCGAGACGCAGGAGCTGCTGCTGACGGCCAATGACCCGCAGTTTCACAATGGTTGAGATCTCAGGCGCAACATGCAGATGCGGTACAATGCCCACTTCATAAAGTTTTTTCTCAACAATCTGACCGGCCTCGTCATCCCCGACAATCCCCATCAGGCTGCAGCCGGCATCCAGCGCCGCCACATTGCGAGCCACATTGGCGGCACCACCCAGCCTTTCCTCATTTCTGTTGATACGCACAACCGGTACTGGTGCCTCTGGAGAAATCCGGTCGACATCGCCGAACCAGTAACGGTCGAGCATCACATCGCCGACAATCAGAATCCGTGGAGAAATGGTATTTCGGGTCATGTTGCACCTCAGTGGATGGTGTGTTTGGTTTTATCAGGCCAGGATCAGGAAAAGTTTTCCTCTTCAACCCGTTTCGGTGGATAGGACTCCCAGGCATGGCAACCTGGGCACTGCCAATAGAACTGGCGCGCCTCGAAACCGCATCGGCCACACCTGTAATGCGACAGCTTCTGGGCATACCGCTGGATCAGCGTACGGATGTCCGAGATGTCCTGACGGACTGCAGGCGGCACCACCAGCAGCTTGGTTTCCAGCAGACGGTCCAATGCCAACAAGGTCGGCGTTCTTCTCAGTTCTTCATGAACCAGTTCATTGGCCGCCTCTGCGCCATACAGTTTAACCGTTGCCTTGACAAGCACGTCCAGCATATCAATGGAAGAGACTTCCGCCAGATAGGCACGCAGCAGACCAATGCCTTCTTCAGGGCGCTCAACCGCTTCATAGGCTTCCATCAACCGACGGACAATCAGCACGGTATGCTGGATATTCTGTTTCTCTACCCGACGCCATGTCTCGATTGCTTTCTCCAGATCGCCCATCGATTTATAGGCATCGCCAATCAGGATGGTGGCACGAGTACACATCCGGTCGACATCCAATGCCTTCTCAAGCAGTGGCATCGCATTTTCAGGATGGGGCCGGACAAGTTCGTCCTCTGCCAGTTCACAGTAGAACTGGGCAATCTGACGGGTACGGTTGCCTGCGCCCATATTCTGCAGTGCTTCAGCCGCGATGATGGCCTGACGCCATTCTTTTTCCCGCTGGAAGATCTCCAGCAGTGCACGGCGTGCCCGCATGGAATAAGGCGTTTCTGTCAGTTCCTGGAATACTTCTTCCGCACGGTCAAGCAGACCGGCTTTCAGGAAATCCTGTCCCAATTCAAAACGCGCCATCAACTGCTGTTCCTGTGGCAGGTCTGGGCGCAGCAGGAGGTTCTGATGCATACGGATGGCACGCTCTGTCTCACCACGGCGGCGGAACAGGTTGCCCAAGGCGAAATGCAGTTCAGCGGTTTCCGGATCGAGCTTCACAATCTCGATAAACGCGTCAATCGCCTTGTCGGGCTGTTCATTCAGCAGGAAATTCAGCCCCTTGAAATATCCCTGCGGCAGACTGCGGGATTCCGAAATCAGCTGTTTGATATCAATACGCGCGGCCATCCATCCCAAGCCAAAGAACAGGGGAATGCCAATCAGCCACCAGACTTCAAATTCCATAAGATGATATCGTCAATAAACCCAATGATGCCTGGCATATGGAGCAGACTGCTTATGTCCATCTGTCAGGCGGTCCCTCAGATACAGCCAATCAGACGATGGATTATCACCATCCACCGCATGGCCGCTGAGGCTTCAGCAAAAGGCTATTGTAAAGGAAAAACGTTTTCCAGATGTAAAAAAGGGTATCCGAAGATACCCTTTCTGCTGAATCTGAGGAAATCAGATTATTTCGACTTGACTGTCGCATCCACACGGTGACGCAGTTCCTTGCCTGGCTTGAAGTGCGGGACACGCTTTTCAGCGACCTGCACCTTTTCACCAGAGCGGGGATTACGGCCGACCCGTGGCGGGCGGACACTCAATGCAAAACTGCCAAAACCCCGAATTTCAATGCGTTTACCACTCGCCAGGGCATTCGCCATGGCTTCAAGAATGGTCTTCACAGTCAGTTCAGCATCCTTTGCCAACAGCTGAGGATAGCTGTTGGCCAGAGAGATGATCAATTCGGATTTTGTCATCTTGTTTTCCAGTTACTGCTTGTTGTCGAATTTGGCTTTCAGCAGAGCGCCCAGGCTGGTCATGCCGGAAGCTGCGGAAGAATCGTCCTGAATCTGACGGATTGCTTCCTGGGTTTCCTGCTGTTCCTTAGCCTTGATGGACAGCTGCAGCGTACGGGACTTACGGTCGATGTTGATGATCATAACGTCGACAGAGTCGCCTTCTTTCAGCTGAGAACCAGCATCTTCAACGCGGTCACGGGAAATTTCAGAAGCGCGCAGATAGCCTTCTACATCTTCGGTCAGCTGGATGACAGCACCCTTAGGTTCAACAGACTTGACGGTACCGGAAACGATGGAACCGC